>DAOSUS010000036.1 GCA_035378955.1 Candidatus Hydrogenedens sp.
TGCTTATCGAGCAAACCTGGATAATAAAGAATTCTACCGCAATGTCGGCATGTATGTATCTTCTCACTTGCCATAATTTCATTCACGACCTGAGGGAGTATCTGCATGAAGCAACCCGAACAGATTTCGTCTTTTAAGGGAACAACCACAGGTCCCGTTTTCTTTCTTTGTTTCACCCGCAAATAGTGACTGAGCAATTCCGGACTAACTGATTTTTGGGCTTCTAATCTTTTCTGTTCTAATCCTTTTCGTTCCTGTATAACCTCTTGAAGTTCTTTATCTATTTGTTCCTCCTGTTTTTTTAATTGTTGAATTTCCGTTTCAATTCTTTTTTTTGCTTCCAAAAAGAACAGATTCGCTTCATCCATTTGAAGCATTATTTTTATTTGTTCTTCTTCCTTTAACCCTATTTGTTTTTTTATCTCATCAATCTCTTTTAATAAAGCCTGATATTCTTCGTTCTTTTTTACCCCTTGTAATTGATTGTTGTATTTTTTTATTTGTTCCTGTAATTGGGCAATTTGTCTTTCACATTCTCTCTGGTCTAATACAAGCTTCTTATGAGTCTTTTCACTATCTTCTATTTCTTGTCTTAACTTCTTTTCCTGGATTTGTAATTTTTCTTTCTGTTTAGGTATTTCTTTCTCTTTTTGCAACAATGCTTCTATTTGTAAATCAATATCCTGTAATTCTAATAAATTTTTTATTTGTTCCTTCATATATTTTTCCTTTATTTATCTAAAAAAAAAGCCACAGCAAAATTTGCTGTGGCTTTACCTTTCAATGCCGTCCCTGAAAGTGTTTGCATCGGCACGGAACGCTACTACCGTAATTGTTCTTCTCAACAATTTTATTTTGATTGTTCCACCTTTGCATTTCCATATCACTTTCAGTCTTTATTGTAATTTCATTTTCAAACTCATTCATCATTTTCAGTATCGGAACTATTATTATACCCATTTGAACCGCACCGTTCAATTGCAATAGTTCCTGTGCGAACTACTTCGATAATTCCAAAGGGTTTCATCATATCTATAAAGGCTTCTACCTTCCCTTTGGCACCTGTAATCATAATAATCATAGCATGCGTTCCCACATCTACAACGCGGGCACGGAATATGTTTGAAATTTCCACAACCTCCGCTCTTGTCTTACGGTCTGCTTTTACTTTCACCATTACCAATTCCCGTTCAACAAAAGCCGACTGGGTTAAATCTTGAACTTCGATTACATCTACCAGTTTGTTCAACTGTTTTATAATTTGATTTAAGACATTCTCATTTCCGCGGACAGTTACTGTCATACGGGAAATTTCGGGGTTTTCTGTCTCACCGACGCAGAGGCTGTCAATATTGTATCCCCGGGCACTGAACAATCCCGAAACACGAGCTAAAACCCCAAAATGATTTTCCACCAGGATACTGATGGTATGTATTTGTTCATTCTTGGTTGTCATAGTCTTTTTCCCTCTTATTATTATTTTCTTTCTTGTTAAAACGGTTCATTGTTATCTCTATTCCATTCGAAATCCAACTTTCTACAGCAGAAGATGCTTCCTGTATCATGGTATCAACAGCAGATTTTTCCGCGTCCTCAAACGGCATGAGGACATAATCGGCTAAATCAATAGGGAGTGTAGGTTTTCCCACACCCAATCGCAATCGGGGAAAAGTATCTGTTTTACAGCAATCAATAATAGATTGAAGCCCTTTATGCCCACCAGAACTGCCCTGAGGTCTCAATCGTATGGACCCTAACGGTAATTCCACATCATCAAGGATTATTAAAAAATCCTGAGGAGCAAGGGAAAAATAATCCATAATACTCTTCACCGATTTACCACTCAAGTTCATGAAAGTTGTAGGCTTCATCAGACATATTTTTTCATCTCCCATTCTTGTATAACCGATATCAGCATAGAAATCTTCACGGGAAATGGGACAATTTATTTTATCTGATAGAAAATCCACTACTCGAAATCCTATGTTATGTCTTGTTTGAACATATTTTTTTCCGGGATTCCCTAATCCTACAATTACTTTCATCTCTTTACAATTCCAAAGAAAATTCTTCTTAATATAAATAAAATAAAAAGCATCTCAAAACTTTTCTGATACAGAAAAGTTAAGATGCTCAATTTACCATGCACCTCGAACGATATGTAAAAGGGGTAATTATTCCTTTTCTTCTTCGGCTTCTTTAGTCTCTTCGGCACCTTCTTCAGGTTTTTCTTCTTCAGTTGCCGCTTTAGCCTCAAGTGTTCGAGGCACATGGATAGATACAACCACACGGTCTGAATCCGTCAAAATCTTTACTCCTTCGGGAGGAGTAATATCTGCCACATGGATTGAATGTCCTAAAATTAAATTTGTCACATCAATTTCGATATGTACAGGAATTTGTAAAGCGAGACATTCTATCTCCAATTCGCGTAATTGATGGTCCAAAACACCACCCATTTTCACACCTTCCGATTGACCCACAAGAATAACCGGAACTGAGGTATGAATTTTTTGGTCTAATCGTATCTTCTGGAAATCTACATGAATAATAGAATTGCTTACCGGGTCCCGTTGTATCTCTTTTATAATTGCGGGTGAATCCAGATGAGCATCCCCTTCAATTTCCAATTTTACTATGGGATGCTTCCCTTCCAGATGAGAAAGCATTTTCGCAAATGTTTTTGCATCCATTTTTAATGGTACTGTTTGCTCTTTCATTCCATATAATACAGAAGGAATATTTCCCTCTTTCCTTACCTTTTTTGTAGAAGATTTCCCTTCTTTTGTCCGAAGTTGTGCCTTAATGACAGGTATTTCCATAAGTCCTTTCTCCATAAATATTTTACGTATTTTGTGTTAATAAACTACTAACAGATTGTTCTTCATGAATATTTCGAATAGCCTTAGCAATAAGTGGAGCAAGATTTAACACTTTAAATTTCTCACATCTTTTAGCCTCTTCGTTTAACTCGATAGAATTACAAAAAAGGATTTCTTCAATAGGAGATTCATTAATTGTCTTCACTGCTTTCCCACTTAGTACAGGATGCGTTGCACAAGCACGAACACTTAAAGCACCCTGTTCTTTTAAAGCAAACGCCGCTTTAACTAATGTTCCTGCGGTATCTACCATATCATCGAAAAGAATAGTATGGTAACCTTCTATTTCACCGATAATATTCATCACCTCAGATTGATTTTCTTTAGGACGACGCTTATCCACAATGGCTAAAGGCAATCCTAAACGGGAGGCAAACTCTCTGGCACGAGCCACACTGCCCATATCTGGTGAGACAACAACATAATCATTTCCATATTTCCGTTTTGCAAATTCTTCAACAAAAACAACATCACCTCTTAAATGGTCAAGAGGTATATCAAAAAAGCCCTGTATTTGCCCACAGTGCAAATCTACTGTTAGAACACGGTTTGCCCCTGCGGCTGTAATTAAATTCGCCACTAATTTAGCCGTAATCGGAACTCTTCCTTTATCTTTACGGTCCTGGCGAGCATAACCAAAATAAGGAATAACAGCTGTAATTCGGTCTGCAGAAGCGCGTCGCACCGCATCTATCATGATAAGTAATTCCATTAAATGGTCATTCACCGGTGGACAGGTGCTATTCACTAAAAAAATATCTCTACCACGGACATGCTCACATATCTGCACATGAACCTCTCCATCACTGAAGCGGTCCACAATTGCATTCCCGGGAAGTATTCCCAAACACTCACAAATATACTCTGTAAGTTTTCGAGACGCATTCCCGGAAAAAACCAGTAAATCGCCCGCACAAGTCATTTTAAGTCTCTCAAATATAGATGTTATTTGTTCCAAAAGTATTTATAGAAAAAAATGGCTGGGGCGGCTGGATTCGAACCAACGAATGCCGGGACCAAAACCCGGTGCCTTACCAACTTGGCGACGCCCCAAACGCAGTAATAAAGTATATAAAAAAATCAATTCTATTTTCAAATCCATACCCATTTTTTACTAATAAAACAATAAATACAAACAAAAAATTGGCGTCCCCAAGGGGATTTGAACCCCTGTTGCCGCCGTGAAAGGGCGATGTCCTAGGCCAGGCTAGACGATGGGGACGCTGATTTATTAAAAATTTTGGAAACATATAATAACAAAAACACATTTATATTTTCAAATAAACTGTTTTTAACCATCAATATTGGATACTTGCAACTTATCCAAAATTTACACAACTTGCAAAAAAAACCTGTTTTTGATATGCTATAACTGCTACGGGCGATTAGCTCAGCTGGTTAGAGCGCTGCTTTCACACGGCAGAGGCCACTGGTTCAAGTCCAGTATCGCCCACTATTGCTTTTTATCATCGTTTTTACAATTTCTACGGGTGTTTCTATTTCATTGCCTCTCTTTTTACTTCCCTATGCAGAAGGAGGAAAAGATAATATCTAATAACTCTTCTGTAGCAGTTTCCCCGGTGATTTCCCCTAAGGCGTGAAGGGCTTCGCGCAATTCAAATGCTGTTAAATCGGGCAGTAAATTTTTTTGCTGAACACAATTCTCTATACATTTTTTCGCTCGTAGTAAACTTTCTTTCTGATGTTCATGAGAAAGCATAATATCTTCTGATATTTCACTATCACCAAGTAGCACGGATATTAATTCTTTTTCCAGTTTATCTATTCCCAAACCTGTTTTCGCTGAAGTAAAAATAAGAGGCTTAATATTTTCAGAAATAAGGGTAGGGATTTCAGGGTTTTCATTTAAATCTATTTTATTTACTATAAACATGAGGGTCTTGCTTGTATTTTCTTTTATCGCCTTATATAACCGAATATCATCATGATTTATACAAGTGGCGTCTGTAACTAATAAAATCACATACGCATTTTCAATAGTTTTCCATGCTCGTTCTATACCTTCCTTCTCCACAGGCTCCGAAACTTCCCTCAATCCTGCTGTATCAATTAACCGAACAGGAACCCCTCCCAAGGATATATATTCTTCTATATGGTCTCGTGTGGTGCCGGGATATGGTGAAACAATGGCACGATTTTCTTGAAGTAGAGCATTAAACAAACTCGATTTTCCCACATTGGGTTTGCCTGCTATTGATACGATAACCCCTTCTCTTAAAATTTTACCTCTTTCCGAAGTCGCTAATAATTGTTCCATATTTGCCAATATTTCCCGCAGTTGGGTTAATGACTGCTGCCATAACTGATCTGGGATTTCTTCCTCTGGAAAATCTATAACAGCCTCAACCCACGCTAAAATTGTTTTAATATGTTCTGAATATTCATAAATCTTTTTCGAAAGATGTCCCTCTCGCAATTCTCGTGATAATGCTAATGATTTTTTTGTTTTTGCTATTATCTGGTCTAATACGGCTTCTGCCTGTGTTAGGTCAACTTTTCCATTGAGGAAAGCGCGTTTTGTAAACTCTCCCGGTTCTGCAATTCTTACTCCCCTCTCTAACAACAATTCGATAATACTTCGTAAAATCAGCATGTTTCCATGAGCATGTATTTCAACAACATCTTCCCCGGTATAAGAATGGGGCGATTTCATCACCAGAACTATTACATCATCAAGGATATTTCCATCTTTTTCCACGATATTTCCATAATACATTCCCCGTTTTTTTTTAGAAATATCCTGTCCCGAATGAGAGCGAAAAATATGAGAAACAATATCAACCGAATCAGGACCACTAACACGGATAACACCAACGGCACTTACTCCGGGAGGGGTGCAAATAGCCGTGATAGTATCATCCCTCAATACATACCCCATTCTATTTTTCCTTAAAAACAACAAATGGTTTTTCTATGTATTATTCAGAAACCTGGCCGGGGTCAATATCATCACCATAAGGTGAACGACCGGGTTTTCCTCGTTTCCAATCGGGTTTATAATCTCTACCACCACTTCTTCTATTTTGAGGTTTGTTGGAATAACGGTTATTGGGATACCTATCTCTACGGTCTCTTGTATCTCTATATCCCCTATGGTCTCTACGGTCTCGATTATTGTAGGGTCTTCTATCGAAACGACGATTCTTCGGGGCAATCACGACACAACGATTATCCCCTTTACCTACACTGAAAGTCTCAACCGAATGGTCATTCTGTAAGGTCATGTGGATAACTCTTCGCTCATGAGAAGGCATGGGAGATAATTTCATCTTTCTTCCTGTTTTTCTTGCTCGTTCAGCAAAATCTAAAGCCATTTGTCGTAAGGTATCTTTTCTACGGGCAAGATAATTCTCCGTATCAACAACAAACTTCTCGTTGGAATCTCCTTCTTCAATTCCAAAGAACATACGGTTGATAAGAAATTGTATGGTTTCAAGGTGAGAGCCTTTTTTCCCAATCAATAAAGCACCGTCTTGCGATTCAATTTCCAGTTTTGGAATACCATCCTCAGTTCGAACAAATTTTACAGATGCTTCTATCCCCATCTTCTGGAGCATCTCACCTAAAAGGGCTGATGCTTCGTTTCCCTGTGCATCCGTAATACTCACTTTTGTCTCTTTTTCCTGCACATCCTTGTTCTCTTCTTGAGGGGATTGTTCTGTCATCATACTTTTTCTCTCCTGTCTTGTGTTATGTTTGCTTTTTTCTTCAAAAGTATTGCCTGATTCCGTCTTGGAATAATTTTTCTCAAATTCTTTACCTTTTCCTTTTGCAGTTTTGGGTAGTGATTTTTCCTTGCCTTTAGACGGAACATGTTTGCTACCTTTCTCATCTACGGGCTTTTGCGACTTCTGTTGTGGTTCAGGGATTGTTTTCTCGACTGTAACACGAACCTTCACAGGACGGGAACCCAGTCCAAGAAATCCTTTACTACCTTCATCAATCACTTCAATGTTCGATACATCAGCCATTTCAACCCCTAACTCTTCAAGAGCCTTCTGAATGGCTTCCTCTCGTGTTGCTCCAACAGTTTCTATCTGTTTCATATTACCAACTCCATTATGATTGTAACATGTTTTTTAGTTTTATTGTAAGTTTTGCACATTGTTATATATTAATCTTCATCCTCATTTGTTTTTCTTTGTTTCAATTTCCGTTCCCGACGGAGTTCTTTTGCCCACTGTCGTTTCTTTTCCTGTGCTACCGTATAGAAATGTCTGCGTGTCGTAGTTACTTTACGAGGGGTAATATCCACATCTTTCATAGGCACTATATAATTCTGGGCAATTCCTAACAAAGTACTCACCAGGATATACAAACTTAATCCCGATGCCATGTTATAACATATAAGGGTAAAGAATATAGGCATAATATTCATCATAATCCGCTGTTGCGGTGTTTGAACAGCAGAGGCACCCGGTGTCAACTTTTGGCTAACATACATAGAAATTCCCATCAAAATAGGTAATAGATTAATACTTTCCAGATGCCCTCCACTGAAAGGAAATGGGATGGAGAAAGGAAGATTGAACAAACGGTCAGGCTGAGACATATCCTTCATCCAGAAAATAAATTCTGCACCTCGCAACTCAACCGCACTCCAAAGCATTCGATATAGCGCAATAAACACGGGCAATTGCAAAAACAGAGGCAGACAACCTCCTAAAGGATTTACTCCTCGTTCACGATATAGTTCCATCATCCTTTTTTGTAATTCTTGCTGATTATCTCCTACTTCCGCTTTTAACTTTTCTATTTCCGGTGCCAACTTCTGCATCTTCTTCATACTAACCATACTCTTCCATGTAAGCGGGAAGACGACAATACGAACTAATATCGTCAACAAAATGATAGCCACTCCATAATTGGGAATGGTCCATTCATAAAAGAAATTCAATAGAGCAAGCAACAACTTTGCAAATTTATCCATTATTTTCACAGATGTGAAAAATTCCCAGACCTGTTCTAATCCTGGCCAGGCTTTAGCAAGTAAAGAACCTCTGTTGGGACCTACATACGACCGTATACGGAACTCCTGTGTCTCATTAGGAGCAATCTGACATTGGGTTGCACCTACCCCTACCCGAAAATGTTTGGGACCGCCTGTTATCCATCCCTGTGCCATATTAAACTCTGGTTTCAATGCAATCACAAAATAGGCACTTCGAATTGCAGTCCATCTTAAATCAAATACCCTCTCCAAAAATTCATTGGGGTTGGATTTCGGTTTTAATTTTGATGTTATATATCTTAAAACTTCTCCTTTACGCTCAAAAATTATGGTCTGGGCAACCCCTTTATTATTATCTCCCGAATTAACATTAGGACCCCAACTTAGAGAGAAAACCGGGTCAACCTTATTTTCTATATTTTGGGGAAAGACTGTAGAAGAAAGATTGGTAATTTTTATCTGAACATCTACCACAAATGGAGAGTCCCCGAAAGAGAATATTTTGTCTATTCGCAAAAAATTAGGTATCGTATAGGAAAAAGAGGCTGTATGTTCGGATTCATTAATCTGAACATCCCAGAGTTTTGAATCTAACTCATCATCAAGAGGATGGGCATGAAAACGAAGTCCAAAAGGATAAACTGCATCTTTATCCGGTGTATTCTTCCAAATAGGGACAAGTTGCACTTTATCTGTTCGATTAGGTTTTAAATAAATATTGAGATATTTTACCCGTGCCCCTACTCGTGTAAAAACAATATCCATATCTTCCTTGGATAAAGTTACCTGGTTATCTTCCTCATTTTTTATTTCAGGTTCAGGAGGAAATATAATCCCCATTTCTGAGAGTTGTTGCTTTTTCTCTTTTTCTATATCTTCTTTTTCTATTGGAGATTTTTGTTCGGAAGATTGAAGGGGTGCCGTATTCTCTGAAACACGCTTTTCTACTTCGCTAACTGCAGCATTTCCATTATTTTTTACCGTTTTTTGGGGTGGCGAGGGAATAAAAAAATAACTCCAACCAATCACAATAGCGGTAATTAATAATAAACCTATTACCTGGTCTCGAAAAACCTTTTTATTATCATCATCACCGAACACAAATTTTTCTCCATTCTTAAATATAAGACTTTAATTTTTTTGGAGGGTTTTACTAATTGTTTCTGATAAGCCCAATGGTAAGTGATTTACTTCAGAATCGTATTATCACATGAATGATGCGATTTGCTTAAGGGGAATACCCTAGGCACCGGGTCATAGCCTCCTTTACAAAAGGGCTGACATCTTAAAATACGCCAGATAGTCAACATGAGACCTTTAATAAACCCGTGTCTTTGGAATGACTCAATAGCATAGTTAGAACAACTTGGATAAAACCGACAATGTTGTCCTAACCAGGGAGAGATTCCTCTTTGATATGCTTTAATAATCAAAATAGCAACCTTAGCCATTGAGTATTCCCCCAGTTTTAAGTAAGCTTGCCAATTCTGCATCAATCTGTTGATGGCTCCATTCAGACAGTCCTGTGCGGGCAACAACAATTAGAGCACCACGCTCACGAAAATGAAGTCGGTTCAACCGATAAAATTCCCGAATATATCTTTTAATCTGGTTCCTTTTCACCGACCGTCCTACCTTTCGGGATACGACTATCCCCAATTTGTTACCCATCTGCTCATCAGAAAACCAATAGCAAACCATTCCTTCCCCAGAAATACGTTTTCCCTTCTTGAATACATCTTCAAATTCCTTCTTTTTGTGAAGGCGATATTCTTTGGGAAAACAATATTCTCCGGGCACAAGGTATTCTTACCCTCCATATAATTTTTTGTTAATATTTTTTCTCAACCCGGTCTGAAACCGTTAAATATTTACGACCTTTTCTCCGTCGTGCACTTAATACGGCTCTTCCCCAGCGGGTAGCCATTCTTGCACGAAAGCCGTGTGTTCTCAATCTGCGAGTATTCGAGGGTTGGTAAGTCCTTTTCACGGATAACTCCTTTACCTTTTACGATTTAATATTTGTTTACATAATAAATAAACTTTTCTCTCCCCCAGCAAAAATTTTTTATCAGTTTATAGAAAGATTATTATAAATATTTTAAATATTCCAATGCAAATATAAAACTATCTATCTTCATTCCTGATTGTTATTTTATCTATCTTTATAAAAACTATTTCTTTTTTTGTTCCCTAATTTCTGCCCATAAATTCTTAGAATTTACATAAAAAATTGACATACATATTTTAATAATGTATTATTCCTATTAAGATATTGCGAAAAATAAAACAGAGCGATATAAAAAAAGGGAATAAATTATGGCTGAGTTTATCATTGGCACAGGACAAACGCCTACAGTTCGTGCTATTGTGAAAACAATCGAGGAACAGATACGATTAAAAGAAGGAATACCTCGTTTTATACTCGCCCGTGCAAATAATATGGAATTTGAAGCGGAGCGGGATGACTTTCAAGGGGATTATATTCGTTGGATACTTCGCATGCGTGTTCCGGAAGCATGCTTAAATAGAATTTTAAGTGTTGTAAAAGAGAATGCCGATGTATGTAATGCAGAGCGACAACAGGAATGGCTCATTGTTTCTACTAAGGACGGAACGCCTCCAAATCTCCTTCCCAAAGTTTTTATTACCATAGATAAAGTGTGTCAATGTATCACGCTACCAGAAGTATGGAAAGTTAAGGGTGATCGATACCGTATTGATAGAATTAGCCCCGAACTTTTGTTTCAAGCGATGATACAATATAAAGCAAGTGATGTGCACTTATCCCCGGGAGAATGCCCTTTATTCCGTGTTGACGGAGATATAAAACATTCCGAACTTATGGGACCTCTTTCAGCTATTCAGATATTAGACCTTATTCGACAGATTGTGCCAGACCGTTACCGTGAAGAATTGGAAAAAACCAATCAAACCAGTTTTAGTTATCATCAGGCAGGACTGGGTTATGCCCGTGTATCTGTTTTCTACAAAATGGGGGCTCCTCATTGCACTTTCCGATTTTTACCCGAACGAATACCTTCTTTTGAAGAGTTGAACATCCCTAAAAATACCATGTTAGAAATTGCAGATATTAATCATGGACTTGTTCTGGTTACAGGGATGACAGGTAGTGGAAAAACAACCACGGTCGCTGCGATTATTGATTGGATAAACGCCCATAAGTCCTACCATATCTTAACCATTGAAAATCCTATTGAATATGTCCATGTAAACAAGAAATCCGTCATATCTCAAAGGAATATGGGCGATGATGTATTAACTTTTAATGATGCCGTAACAGGAGCACTCCGACATGACCCAGATGTAATTGTTATTGGTGAGATGAGAGACCCTGATACTATCCGTTCTGCAATCAATGCGGCAGCGACAGGACATTTAGTCATCAGTACTTTGCACTCAAATACGGCTTCAGAAGTGGTCAATCGAATTGTAAGTTTCTTCGACCCATCTGAAAGAGACCTTGTTCGCTTACAATTGCGTGACTGTATTAAATGTATTATCTGCCAGCGACTTGTCCCTCAAATTGGTGGAGGGCGTATCCCTGCTCTTGAAATTATGTATAATGACATTAAGGCTATCAATGATGGCATTCTCTCTGGCGATACAGACCTCATTCGTGTGGGCATGCAACAAACCGTATCCCACTCCTTCATTTTTGAACAATATATTCATAAACTCTACAAAGAGGGACGAATCTCACTGGAAAATGCCCGCGATGCAGTAACCGACCGCAGTACATTAGACCAACTCCTTATGGGGACATATTCCGTACCTCGTCTGGATTCTATTAAAGGCAAAGGGGAACACGAAGCCTTCAGAGTTTAACTTTTTATTTGTTCTGTCCATATTTGCATTTATAAAATCCTTCTATCTAATATTAAGCAGGTTCCAATTAAGTAAAAAACGGTTAATAAAAAGTGAAAAAAAAATATTTGTCTAATTTTCTTGCTTTTCTCTTAGGTTGTGTATTTCTAATATGTATCTTATTTATTTGCGAAATGATTTCACGACCTGTATACAATAAATATTTTAAGTTAACTATTCAGGAAAACCCGCCTATACTTATCCATACGGATATTACGAAACCGAAAAAACTCAATACGGGGATAGAAGGCACTGCTGTAATAAAAAAAGGCTCGCATCTTTCTGTAACTTACAATTACTCTATAGACAAAAAAGGGAGAAGGACTACTTATTCATCTCCTGAAACAGAAAAAAAGACAAATTGTCTGTTTATCGGTTGTTCGTTCACTTTTGGAACGGAGGTAAATGATAACGAAACACTACCCTCACAATTTGCTATGCGAAATCCCAATTGTGCAGTTTATAATTACGGAATACCAGGAAGTTCTCCTCAGGAAATTTATCTTACCACATTAAATTCAGAGTTCGCTGATGATGTAGAACCTATGCCTACCGTTGTTGTCTATACTTTTATCGGAAGCCACTTAAAAAGGTTAGTTGGGGCATGGTCTATTATCGGCAGATGGGGAAAATATCTCCCACATATTGAAACAAAAAATGGAGAACTTGTGAATTTAGGTCCTTTTGCCGAAACAAAACCCTATTCGTGCTTTATTTCAGAAATACTCTATAAATCTACTCTGGTTTCTATGATATTTGACTCAAAAAACATAGATTATCCTCAAAAATTTACAAATGACAACTTTGAATTGCTTTACCTACTATTGGGAAAAACACGAGAGAACCTTTCAAAACGATTTCCTAATGTTCAAATGGTTTTCCTATTTTTCCCGGGTTCAACGGAAGCGATTTCAGGTATTTATGATTATATAAATGGAAAAAAAGAATTCATTGTTATTGACTACTTTAAAGACAGTGGCAAAAAAGAAAAATTACAGGAATTAGAAAAAAAGAATGAACATAAATATCCCGACGGTCATCCCAAGCCCATCATTTATAGTTATCTTTCGGAATGGTTAACACAAGATTTAAGGGCAATGAATTTAATTCCTTAAAGTCCTTCGCCATTGGAAAAGAACTGGTCCATTACCAGAGCAGGTGCTTCTTCAGAAGTAGGACCAATCGGTTTTGCAGGAACACCTGCTACGGTGGTATGAGGGGGTATATCCCTAAGGACAACAGCACATGCAGCAACCTTCGCTCCTTCTCCTACATGGACATTTCCTAAAATCTTTGCACCCGCAGCAATTAATACTCCATCTCCAATCTTAGGATGCCTATCCCCACGAACTTTTCCGGTGCCTCCTAAGGTTACTTCGTGCAATAAAGACACATTATTCCCAATCACGGCTGTCTCCCCTATCACGACACCTGTGCCATGATCAATCAGTATCCCTTTCCCGATTCTTGCCGCGGGATGAATATCTATTCCAAATACCTCTGACATTCTGCTTTGTAAAAACAACGCCAGATGAAACCGTTCCCGATTCCAGTAATAATGAGCAATCCGATACGATTGCAATGCTTGAAAGCCTTTGAAATACAATAGAGGTTGACAAAACAATCTACATGCAGGATCACGGTCATGAACGGCAACCAAATCAGCACGGATAGCCTCTCCAATTCCAGCCTCATTTGCGAAGGCTTCATCAAACAATTCTCGTAAACTGACAGCCGGTAATGTAATACTTTCCAATTTCCCCGCTAAATGGAAACTTAATACATCCTCCAATGTTTTGTGAGATAAAATAGTGGAGGATAAAAAACTTGCTAGCAACGGCTCTTTTTGAATACCTTCCTGTGCTTCTTCTCGAATTCGTGCCCAGATAGGGTCTGCTTTCTTTTTCATACTTATAAACCTTTTATTTGAAATTCAAGAACAAAACAATATCTTTATTCATTTCCAAAATTATGATTTATTATCGCATGCTTGACAAATAAATCACCATATAGTTATGGTTGAATAATAATACGCATTTCCTTTTTTTCTCCTGCCTTCTGAAACGCTTCTAAAGACTCCGAAAGCGGGTAAACTGAGGAAATGTACCTTTTTACTTTTACAATACCCTGAGATATAAGTTCAAGAGCCTGCCGATGATGTCTCGGAACAGACCCATGGGCTCCGGTAAGCAAAATTTCTTTATAGTGGATTATGTTTGTATCAATGGGAGTGGGTGGGGTTTCCGGAGGCAGACCTCCAAAGAAATTTACACGACCACGATTTCTAACAATATTCAAAGCATCTACTTGTGCTTCTGGAGATGAACAGGCAGTTAGAACAACATCTGCACCTAATCCTCCTGTCTCTTCAGAAATTCGGGAGATAAGATTTTCTTCAGATGTATATATCACTATATCGGCAACTTGCTGAACCACACTCTCCCTTTTTCTTGTGCGATTTACTGCGATAACTTTTCCTGCACCCATTTTACGAGCCACTTCCATCAACATACATCCTATAGGTCCTGCACCAATAATAACGATAGTTTCTCCTAAATTAACTCCACACAATTCCAGAGCGTTTAAACAACATGCCAATGGTTCCGCTAATGCCGATTCTTCATAAGAGACATTGTTCGGAATATGATGAACAGGACCATGTTCTACAACCAGAGGATTTAATAATACATATTCAGCAAAGCTCCCCGGAAACTGGTAACCCATAGCATAATTTATCGGACATATATTACCTATTCCCGCCTCACAATAAACACAGGCTCCACAAGGGACATCCGAACCTATGGCTACTCGGTCTCCGACTTTAAAACGCATTACACCCTCTCCTACTTCTACAACCTCACCGGAGGCTTCATGACCCAGTATTGTCGGTGGCTTAACTCGGCTATTTCCATTATTGATTATTCTCAAATCAGAACCACAAATTGCACAAGATTTTACTTTCACCAATACAGACCCTGGAACTACTTGTGGTTTTGGGACTTCCTTTAATACCAATTTCCCAATATCTTCAAATACCAACGCTAACATAATTATATCTCCTTATTTATGAACATTGCCTTCACGGGAAAAACTTTTTTGTTATGTATTGCTATAAACAATTCTTTAAGCCCTTCAATAGGGACTTTATGAGTAATAATTTTTGAATAAAGGGAATTTTCCTTTTTAAATTCTTGCAATACTACCTGCCACTCGTTTTTAGGATACTCATTTACCAGAGAATTCCATATCCCCGTAATTTGTATTTCTTTACGCAAAATCATTCCATATTGTTTTGCAGGAACTTTCATTTCCTCAAAAGATGGATTTCCAACTAAAATGATTTTTCCCGAAATACCGCAACTTTCTATAGATGTTTCTAATCCAGCAGGATGTCCTGTCGTTTCAAAAACTATATCCACCCCGTGTTTACATTTTTGTTTTATCCATTCAGACACGGTTGTTTGTTTCGCATCTAAAAGATGTTGAAAACCTAAAGAACGAGCAAATTTTAATTTTTCCACAACAATATCTGTCATGAATACTTCCGCCCCAGAAGCCCTTGCCCATAAAGCAATCAGTATCCCGATTGTTCCTGCACCTGTTATCAATACAGTATCCCCGACACAAACTTGAGCCTTTCTTACGGCATGTAAAGCCACAGCACAAGGTTCTGTTATTGCTGAAATCTCTCCCGAAATTCCGTCTGGAACAGGAATTATATTACTTCCTGGAACAGTTACATATTCAGCAAATCCTCCATCTCTCCGTGACCCTAAGTAATCATAATTCAGACATTGCGTATATAAACCTGAATAACACGATGAGCATTGCCTGCAAGGAATTAATGGATATACAACCACATGTCGTCCTACCCAGTCTTTTCCCGTTTCAGAACCTACTTTCTCCACAATCCCCGAAAACTCATGTCCCGGAACCAAAGGATATTTATAAGTGCCATGTTCAAATACTCGGGGTATATCAGAACCACAAATCCCACACGCCAATACGCGAACCAGCACTTCATCAGGCTTCGGTAGAGGAATAGGAACTTCTTCCAACCTTAAATCCCCCGGTGCATATAGTCTTAACGCTTTCATATTATTTTTTCCTATTAAAAGTTTCTGCAAAAAAATAGATTGTTTGAATTAAAACTGTTTAATATCAAATTATCCCCGTGTGTATTATAACGAAAGACCAACGGATTTTCGCAAATTTTTCAAAATCAAAAAATGACAATCATAACAGAAATTAATTATACTTATCCCTTAATCAAATCGTATATTCAACCTAAAAATCATATTATAAGACTACTTATGATGAATCTATCTACTGGAACAAAAACATATATTTTAATATTTCTACAATTGTTTTTAATTTGTATTTCTTTCAATATCACAGCACAAAGCATACAAACAGAAACAGAAGTTAAGTCTCAATATATGTGGTTAAAAATTAACCCTTTGCAACAAGGGGTTATTACTCAACTTGGTTTAATAAATCCGCCCGATAATATCTCGGGTCCTTTGGGAATGTTTCAGGAAGGCTTCGGTGTAGGAAGTTTTTATGTTCCCAATCGGAAAATCAATGAACAATGGGAACAGAGTACACTACCTGACGGAACAAAAGAAATTCGCTATACCTATACTTGTGAAGGACCGAACATACAAGGATTAAAAGTAAAACGAACCATTCTATTATCACCCCTTGTAGCCGGACTTACAATCAAATTAGAAGTAAAAAACGAAGGGACGGAAAGTCAGTGGATTGCACCATGGGTAGCAAATTCAATTAACCCCGGAGGAAAATGGAACGAAACAGACCGATTAGAATTACCAACCAGCGAAGGCATCCTTTCTATTAACTCCAGTCATCATTGGGTTGCATCTCGAAACTGGTCAGCCTACACAGACCAGGAACTCTTAACCAATGTTTGTCTTATTTTCCACGCCGATATGCTTCACTCCTTTCTGGCAGTATGGGAACCGCAGGAAAATAAGCAGGGAGTACAATCGTGGTTTCTGCCATCTTTACTAAAACCCGGTGATACATGGTCTACCGTCTACAAACTCTCTATAGTTCGTGGACTGAGCCATGTTAATTTCGCTTCCGAAGAAATAGCCTGTCAATTAGATTACAAAGAAGATGGAAAACTTATTTTACTTCTCTCTCCCAACCGTGATTTCAAAAATATGCGCATCCAATCACGAGTTCTCGGACCTGATGGTAGAGTTTGGCGTTTACCCACAAAGAAATTTGATTTTCAGCCCAATATACTTATTCGTTGCACTTACGACTGGACAGCACCCGGGCCTGGAAGATATGATTTCCTTGCACAATTAGAGCAGGATGGAAAACCTTACTACCTTGGGAAAGAAACGGGTTCTCCTCACGGAGGAATTGATACTCAATTTGTTGTTGGTAATCCCGTCCCCTCATTAACCACAGATGAAGAACTTTTTCCACCTTGGACAGATGCTCCCAAAACATTAGACAAAGGTCCTCGAAAATTAGAAAGAAGTTTACTATTTCAGGATTCCAAGACAAAAATTTGGTCAGAACCCTCCCTCTTTAAAATCTTCCCGGAAGATAACCCGCAACCTTCGAATCAAACGGATTCTACACTGAAAATTTTCCTTGCAAGAAAAGAAAGGGAATCTTTTCAAATTGCTTTAAGAAATAATGGAACAGATATCTGTACCGTTCAGGCAATCCTTTCGGAACTAAAAAATCGTCAAACAGGAATGTCCATCCCTAAAGATGTTATTTCCACCTACGAAGTAAAATATCATTTTGTCGTTATCCCTTCCTACTACGAAGGTCCAACTGGCTACTGGCCTGATATGCTTGTTCCAACGAATACTATAAAAATTCCACCCCAAACTACATCTGCATTCTGGCTAACCTTATACGCCCCTGAAACCCTTCCTCCGGGGGATTACAAAGGAATCCTCGAACTACAAAGCAATTCTTTTGACCCCGTAGAATTGGAACTGAATATTCATGTGTTCGAATTTGCTCTACCGAATAGCCCCACATTAAAAACAGATTTTGGTTTTTCATGGGAAAACGCTCTCAAAAGTACCCAATTGCTTACAGGAGAAAAACCGAATGCTTCCGCTGTGGCTTCTGCATATTTACAAAATGCTATTGAACACCATGTAACACTCCGCGAACTCACACAATTACCATTACCGAAAACTCCCGACTACGCTCAAGAACTTTCAAATATATTGCCGAAAATTCAACGGCTTATCAAAGAAGGTATAAATACCTTTACAATTCCACCTCAATTAATCAAGCAACCCGAACAATTGAAAACACTTTATTCATTCTTGCAAACGAATAACTTATTAAAACAATCTTTTGTCCCGCTATGGGAATACCCCAAAGAGGAAGACAAAGAAAAATTATTAAACACAATTACTCAATGGAAAACTCTAACTCCTGACCTACCCCTGATGATAACCACACGAGGACTAAATCCCATACTCCCTGACAATGTAGATATATGGTGCATCCATAGCCCTGTAATGGATACACAATTTAACCGATATATATTAGAAAAAATTCAAGCAGGGCAAAAAGTCTGGTGGTGTGTAAATCATGCTCCCCCTCGTCCTTATGCCAATTTCTTTCTTGATTTTGCAGGAATTGAGCACAGAATTTTCTTCTGGCAGACATGGATGTTAGGTATTAAAGGTGTTCACTACTGGTGCATTAATTATTCTAAAGAAAAAGACCCACAAAAATGTCCTCTTGATGTAATACCTACTAATGGAGATGGATTTCTTGTATATCCCGGTAAGGATGGACCTCTAAACTCTATCCGCTGGGAGATAATTCGTGATGGGATTGAAGATTATGATTACTTAAACATATTCTCTCAGTTAATCAAAGAACTTAAAGACACCGGAAATAATCCTGAATTATTACAACAAGCAGAAAAAGTTTATAACTTCCATGAATTTTGCCCTGATTTAGTTAATTTTTCACGAAACCCCAATCTATTACTTTCAAAACGCATAGAAATAGCAGAATATATTGAACGAATGTTAAAAGCCCGCCAATCGGATAGAAGTATTAAAACATCCACCCCTGAAAAAATCATTCAGAATCCGACCCAATCTCAAAAACAAGGGGCTTCCCAATTACCCCAAAAGATAGAGACAAAGGTTCAAGATACTTCTATAGAAGTTAAGCCCATTCAACAAAACAAAACTATCATACCCCCAAAAACTACAACACAAAATCCTAAAAGCGTAGGTTTTAAAAAGAAACCAGACAACTAATTAAACATGTGCTTCTTTACTTTATCTAACCCCTATAGTTATTATTATCTTTTCGAGAGAGGGATTTTGATTATCAAATATTAATTAGATCAACATTTCTATTCTGGTAAGGGTTTTCCTTTTGTTTCTGGGGCAAAGGGTAATACACCCAAACCAATAAGGAACACTACGGAAATCATAACACCTGCTTGACGGATACCAAATCGCTGTGCCAATGTCCCGAATGTATACGGTGCAAAGGCGGAGATGTATCGTGCCACATTGTAGCAGAAACCTACTCCAGTAGACCTTAAACGGGTTGGATATAATTCTGGGAAGTAAACGGCATACCCAGAAAAGACGGCGAGAAGCATAAATCCCATTGAGAAAAATAATATAACCGCCATACCAAAAGAATTTGTGATAATAAATGTAATAGGTATTACAATCAAACAACCTAATAACGCTAATGCAAAAGCAATTTTACGCCCGGATCGTTTTGCCACATATCCATAACATAAAGCCCCTAAGAAACATCCAAAATTTTGAGCCATAACTGCCAAACTAACTTTTACTTCTGTGGCTTTTTTCAATTCAGATAGATTGTCTGGATTCAAGATCTTTCGTAACAGTTCTGCTGACCAGACACTAATTCCCCAGAAACCCACAACTCCTACAGTTGCTAAAATAATACCTATAATTGTATTTCTTCTCCAACGAGGGTCTCCAAATAACTCACGAATAGACCCTAAATTTTCTTCTCCTTTTCGTGCCTTTTCCTTTGCATTATGCCAGGATTGAGGTTCACGGATATACCATAAAATAACGAATACCAAAATACCCGGTAAAATCCCTACCAGGAATATATATCTCCAAACGGTATCAACAGAGGACACCATACTTGTCAGGGTAAGGTTAATAACCCCCGACATAATATTTCCGATTGCGGACATAGATTGTAATAAGGCAAGTGCCGTAGGTCGGGAATGGTCGGGAAAAGTTTCTGCAACTAAAGCAGCTCCCGCAGCAAATTCACCTCCTATTCCTAAACCTGTTAGAAAACGCAAGGTAATGAACTGAACCCAATTTTGAGACAGACCACTTAATCCAGTAAAGCCTGCATACATTAATATAGTTATTGCCATTGTTTTTGTACGTCCTAAACGGTCTCCCACCATTCCAAAAAATAAACCTCCTGTTGCCCAACCCAACATCATACACATAGTCGCCATTCCAATATACCAATTTAAATCACTATCTGGGACTCCCGGCAACAAAGACCTCATAGCCGGTTGTTTTGCAAATACAAATAACCATTGGTCCATCGTATCAAACATCCAGCCCATAATTGCCACCGCCAAAACCAGATAATGGTAACCAGTTAAACCTTCTGTCCATCGTTTTTGATCAAATGTTGCCTGTTGACTCATTGAGATTGTTCCTTACTATCTTCGATTAAAAATTATGTTCCTGTGTAGTTCATCAATTCCTCTATAAATGCATGCTTATCAAAATAGAGATTGATAATATCAATTAACAGCCTGTTATTTAAACCTGCCATTGTCCATACTTCCTCTTGCAAAGGATGTAATTCATGTTCATAAGCAAAAAGTCCCGAGGCACGAACGATATAATCCGCAGCACATAAGGAAGCACAAATTAAGCGCTGTCGTCCATCATCAACTTTCCAAGGTTCATGATGATATAGTACAGCCATGCATAAATCCTCTGATAATTTCCATTCCTCTGAAATTTTCCCTCCTATTTGAGCATGGTCAACCCCAATAATTTGTTGCTCTATCGCTATCCAGGAACCATATCCCCCTTCCTTGGCGCAATAACAAACCCCAGCCCAATGTTTAGGTAAAAATTCCATCAAAAACATTTTACCTATATCATGAAGCAAACCGAACACAAACCCTGTATCTCCCTTTGCAAAAACTTCTTTCAATGGACCCACTGACACGACAGCATCCATGGCAACACCTGCGGCAACACTATGTATAACCATACTCTTTGCCATCTTCCCCATTTGAGAAAAAACTGTAGCCGTAACTACTAAATTGCGAATAACCTTAGTTCCTAATAATACAATTGCATGTTCTATCGAGGTAACTTTCTGTCCTAAACCGTAATAAGCCGAATTGACCAATCTTAATAGTTTGAATGAAATAGATGGGTCTAATGAAATGGCATGGGATAAATCAGCAAGTTTTGTATTGGGATTTTCAATAAGCGATAAAATATTCTGAACAGATGCAGGGAGACTTGGAAGAGTGACTGTTTCTGCCAAAAGACTTTCAATTGTATATTTTGTTAACTCTTCCATAGCCATGAAATAATCTTATTGTATATTAAAATGTTTCTATTTTATTTCAAGTGGAATTAAAGAACGCTCCCCAAAGACCCGTTCCTGGACACAACAAATATCTATTAAGTCCTCAGGAGTTATAAAATCTAATAATTTTTCTACAGGAATAATTTCGCGTTCTCCCCCTTCTTTCTGGAATACAATTACTGCATTTTGCTCTTTTCCATATTTACCTATAAGAACAGCTACCCCCTTTCGTCCATCTTTCAATTGGACCATGCGTAAAATTGCGGAGCCCTGCCTTTTCCAATTCATTGGCTAAAATAAAAATTCGGGTTCTAATATGGGCTGGAAGTTTACTTCTTTATCTGTCACCGGGAAAGTAACCGCTTCAAATACTCCCGTTCCTGTTCTCATCACAGCACGGGCTGTCCCTAAAACGGGAACAACTCCAAATAGATATCCAAAAGGCTTCCCTTCTTTTAATTTTTTATCGAAGGTTAATGGTATTTCTGCCCAACCAAACATAATATTAGACAAACCTCTCCCTAATTTCGTAAGTGATTTTTCAAACCGCGTTGGTTTGGGCAAGTCCTCATCTGGATTATATTCCTGCGCCCAAACAAGTATAGGTTGAATTAACAAAGAGAAAAAAACCATTAACAAAATTACTTTCTTACTCATATTTATATCTCCATCAAATCATAAATTTTCTATTTAATTATAAATAGTCTATCAGATTTTATCAAAATTGTCAAGAAATATTTCAACTCTTTATTTATCTTTTTTATTTTTTGTTATCCCTGAACAAAAACCTAAAAGAATAAAACTTATTCCTATCACAAATAAATTTCCCAATAATTGCTTAACTCCTTCCAAACCTTCTTTTTGATTACAACCGCATTGGAATGGAAATGGCTTTTCCCCTTCTCCTTCACCTTCTCCTTCTACAGAACCTTCTCCTTCCTGAGGAGTTACAGCGGTATACTTTGCATCTAACGAAGCCTTTTCATTTGCAATTATATTTACTTGAACAGAAGCAGGTTTTGTCCAATTAGGAACATCTTTAAACTCTACTGTATATGTCCCGATATCTTTTGTTATCGTTACTCCACTGGCATGATATACTGTTTCTCCTGCAATCCTCCACATAGCACCTGCTTTCACTGCATCCTGCGGGGAAATATTTACAACTAATTTTCCCTGCTCCCGAGAATAACTGGCAGATACAACATTAATAATATCTGACTGCAAATCAATGATTGTCTTTTCAGGAACATTCCATCCCGAAACTTTCTTAAATTCTATTTCATATTCATCAATAGGCACATCCGTTTCTACTTCTCCACTCTCCCGCCATGTTTCTTGTCCTACTCTCCGCCATTGAGCCCCCCCATCTATAACTTCGTTCGGAGAAATGTTAACTTGTAATGAAGCCTTTAATCGTTCATATATACCTACCTCCGTTTTTGTTTTTCCCTGTTCAAGAAACACCTGCTTACTGGTAGGAGTCTTCCAACCTTTAATCCCATCCTTAAATTCAATGGTATAAATCCCCTGTGCAAGAACTAACATCTTACCTGAAGAATACCATTCTTCATTACCTAATTCTTTAACTTTCCATAAAGCCCCTAAACCATTTATCTCTTCAGGATGTAGGGTCACTGTTAAAACAGCACTTTGTGTCTGGGCATTACCTTCAAAACTTATGCATAGAAAACTTATCAGAAATACAATCAATATATATCGTTTCATATAAAAATAAACTCCTTGTAAATATATTATAATAATACATTAAGTTTATTCAAAAAAAATATTCCACTTCAATTATTTTTCTATTTATTCATCAAAATATTACACTTTGTCAATATTTTACATTATATTAAATTAGGTCAATTTACTAACAACAATTTACTTTTAATATAATATATCAACATTAAAAAGGAATCACAAATGGATTTTAATTATGTAAATGAAGAAACTTTACTAAATCATTTTGACGTATCCGTTCGCAATGATACTATTCGTTCTCTATTAGAAAAATATCAACAAAAATCCACGGATATATCTTTTCGCCTTTTTAACCTTCATTGTCATAGTTTCTTTTCTTATAATGGATATGGGCTTTCTCCAACTGCATTAGTTTGGAAAGCTTTGCAAAATAATTTTTATGCATTAGGACTTGTAGACTTTGATGTTTTGGATGGTGTGGAAGAATTTTTGACTTCGTGCAATCTATGTAAAATAAAAGGTTGTGCTGGTTTTGAAACACGAATTTTCGTCCCACAATTTGCAAAACATGAAATTAACTCCCCAGGGGAACCCGGTATAAGTTATCATATAGGCATGGGCTTTATTACTCAAAAAGTAAAAAAGATAAATGTTCTGAATAAACTAAAAAAAATTGCCCAGAACCGTATCCAGATAATGATTGAACGGGTAAATAATTATTTATCTCCCCTTACTATAAATTATGAAAAAGAAGTGCTTCCTTTAACACCCGCAGGAAATCCGACAGAAAGACATCTATGCACAGCCTACTATGAAAAAAGCAAACAACAATTCCCTGATGAAAAAGAGTTTGTTCATTTTTGGTCAGAAAAAATTAAAATTTCAGAGGCTGATATAGAAAAAATAATTACAAATCCCGTTGAATTTCAAAATCTTTTACGAGCCAAACTTATGAAAGCAGGAGGACCCGGGTATGTCTTGGCAAAAGTAGAAAATTTTCCCACTCTTATAGAAGTAAATGAATTTATTTTAGCAAACGGAGCAATTCCTACTTTTGCATGGCTTGATGGTACCAGTTCCGGTGAGCAAAATATTGAAGAATTATTAAATATAATGATTGCTTCGGGTGTATATGCTGTTAATATTATTCCTGACCGCAACTGGAATATAAAAAATCCTGAACAAAAACAAATCAAATTGAAAAATCTTGATAATTTTATTTCACTTGCTCGTGAATTATTTTTACCTATATTTATTGGTACGGAACTGAATGCACCAGGACAAAAGTTTGTAGATAACCTTGATACCCCCGAACTTAAACCTTATTATCAATTATTTTTAGACGGGGCACATATTGCTTACGCTCATACTATCCTTGAAAAAACTGCAGGTATGGGCTTTACAAGTTACTGGTCACGAAATTATTTTGCGAGCAACAAAGAACGCTATGAGTTTTTTAAAGAAATTGGGGAACGAATGACCCCTGTTCTATAATTAATATACAAAACACTCTACATTTTACTTGAAAAACAAATAGGACAAAATACTATGAGTTCCAATCCTCCATTCTCACCTACGAAACAAAACAGAATTCGGAAAAGAAGCATTCTACCCTGGCTTATTGGAATTTTATTCTGGGGAATTTTTCTCCTCTGGTATCAATACACGCCCAGCCAGGATACCATAGAATTCTTTTATTCCTGCGGTTTGTATCGCGCAAATACGCTTATTTTCTCTCTTATACAGCAAACTACAACACATTCTCTTGCTCTCTGGTTTGTTCCATTGTCCATTCTTCTCTTTATTTTATTAGGAATTGCAAACTGGATTTATGTCTGTAAAAAACAAAATAAATCTCACTTCTGGGGAATATTTTGGTTTGTAAAATGGACATTTATCTTGAGTGGTTTTCTACTTGTAGCCTATCTATTTCTTTGGGGAGCCGGTTATCAACGCAAACCTATTGAAGCAAAATTAAACCTTGAAATGGTTAAACCTGAAGAAAACGAAATAAGACAAATCATGGGAGAATTACTCGTCATCATTAATAAAAACAATCTACCTCGAGAACAAAGAAACCCAGAACAAAGTATTCAAAAAATTTCTAAATCTATGCAAAAAATCATCTCGGACTGGGACAATGTTCCTATTTATCTCCCTATAAGAGTACGAAAAACTCCGCCCGGACTTTTCCTTTTTAATAGTACTTCGGGCATGTGTTTCCCATTCACATTAGAACCTCATGTAGACGGGGCTCTCCCCCCTCACGCCTTTGTTTCTACTTCTGCACATGAATTAGCTCATATTGCCGGTATCTGTGGTGAAGCGGAAGCCAGTTTTGTAGGTTATGTAAGTGCTTTAAATACCGATGACCCCTTTGCCCGTTATTCCGTCGCTTTAGATATTTACGAACGGCTTGCTTCCTTTCTACCGGGAGAGGAGCGGAAAAAAGCCTTAGAACAATTACCAACGGAGGCTCAACAAGACTTAAAAGAAGAACGAGAAATTGTGAATAAATATCGGGTTAAATGGTTTTCCGAAATATCCTGGAAAGCCTACGATAAGTACTTAAAAACGCAAGGTGTCAAAGAAGGTGTTCGTGATTACGGAAGAGCCACAAATCTCCTGATAGCAGGAATACGAAAGGGAATTATTCAATTACCTAAACTTCCCGAAATCACCCCTTCCAACACAGAAGAAATTATTTCGCCTCAAGAAGAACCCTTAGAACAATTAGAAGAAACACCTGAACAAATAGAAACAACACCCGAAAAATCAGGAACAGAGAAGCCTAACACTTAATTTGCCTTTCTTAAAGATATTCTGAAAATTATATAAAGATAGTATTGTTTTATTTACCTTATACAAATTTCTATATAATAGTCATGAAAATTAAAAAACAATGAGGGAAAAGTATGGCTATAAATCTTGCCGTTTTGTTATCAGGGAGTGGAACTACCTTACAAAATTTAATTGACCGTATCAAATCAGGGTCTTTAGATGCTGATATTAAAATCGTTATTTCGTCAAAAACAAATGCATACGGTTTGCAACGGGCACAACAAAATAATATCCCTACGGCAATAATTCGACCCAAAGACTATGATAACTTTCAATTGTTTAATAAATCTCTTTGGAACACAATCCGTCAATATCCTATTGACCTTGTGGTCTTAGCCGGTTATTTGTCTTTAATCGAGGTCCCTCCCGATTTCACTCATCGAATTATGAATGTTCACCCCGCATTAATACCTTCTTTTTGTGGAAAAGGAATGTATGGTCATCATGTCCATGAAGCCGTCATACAGTCCGGTGTAAAAATTACAGGATGTACTGTCCATTTTGTAGATGAGCACTATGACCACGGTCCAATCATCCTTCAAGAAGCAGTCCCTGTCCTTGAAGACGATACTCCCGAAACATTAGCAGAACGAGTGCAAGCAAAAGAACGAGAACTCTATCCAATGGCTATTCAATTATTCGCAGAAAACCGACTAAAAATCGAGGGGAACAAAGTTCGAATTCTTTCTTCAAAATAACCATTTAATCTATGGAACAAAAAGATATGCCAGAAAAAATACCTCTCTGTTTAACAAATGGCAAACTTAATCCCGAATCTATTCGCTGGGATTCATATCCCTTTGTCCATACAGAATTGTATAAACATTGGGGACGAAAAAAACAGTGGATGTATTGGGCTGTGGTTTCTCCTAAAGGAGTTTTTGCTACGGTTATTGCAAATGTTGACTATATGAAAATAGGTTCTGTTTATTTTGCAAAATTTAATCCATCTCAAGCGATAGAAAAAACAAAAATTCAATTTACTAAAAAAAATATTTATATTCCTCCATCCCCTTATGAAAATGCCCAGTTTACCAATTCTTCCATGCAATTAGAATATAAAACCTTTTCGAATACAACTGTTTTGAAAGCCCAAACAAAAATTGAAGGGAAGCCTTTTACTGCTGAAATAGAAATGGCTCGGGATATATCTTTCCCTACTTTGAATGTTGTTATTCCATGGTCAGCCACAAGATTTCAATTTACATCCAAGCAGCTCCCTTTCCCTGCTAAAGGAAAAATTCAATGGGGAAATGAAGTATTTGATTTTGATGAAAAAGAAACTTTTGCATGCCTTGACTATGGTTCGGGTAAGTGGAAATATAAAACGGATTGGAATTGGGCTGCAGGCTACGGACAAGATAAAAAGGGTAGAAAAATAGCCGTAAATTTAGGCGGACTCTGGACAGACGGAACAGGACAAAATGAAAATGGTCTATGGATTGAAAATCATTTCTATAAAATTCATGAAGAAGTAAAATTTATATGGAATCGCCATAATCCATTAGATACATGGAGTATTAAAACCAAAACATCCGATAATATAAACTTAACATTCAGACCCTTCCATATTCGTCCCGATTCGACAAATTTAATTATATTAAAATCCAAAGTAGTCCAGTGCTTTGGAAATTTTTATGGAACTATGAAAATAGAAGAAGAATCTATTTCAATAGATTCTTCATTAGGTTGGGCGGAAGAACATCATGCTTTATGGTAAATTTTCGTCAACAAAGCCATGATTAAACCTTGTTTTATCACTATAAACATTTTAAATTGCTTTTTATTTTAAAAAATATATAAAATAAATGGAATAAAATAGGTTCATTTTGGTTTATAATATTAAATATGTATATTAATATTTGGTTTTATATTTTTTATAAAGTAAAGGAACAAAAAAGTGCGTTGGGAAAAGAAAAAAATTGATGGAGCTAAATCCACCATTACGAGATTTACCAGAACAGAAGGGTCTTCTGTTCAATCTTCAAATCAGGCGTCTGCTGAGAAAACTATTGGTGTCTCTTCAAGTATCCAATCACTCCGACAACTACTTCAGCAAATAGGACATATTCCCAAAGAAAAACTTAACGAGGCATTACTTGAATCGCAAAAAACAGGTAAGTTTGTCGGTGAAATACTTGAAGAAAAGGGGCTTATTAGCAATGATGCTATACTCTCATTACTTATCAAACAATGCAAAACTCCTCTGGTCAGTCTTTTAAGTTATTCAATTGACAGAGAAATTCTAAAGATAATACCTCATGAAATATGTGATAAATATAAAATTTTGCCAATTGATAAATTGGGAAATACAATTACCCTTGCAATGGTCAATCCTATGGACATTGAAGCGATAGAAGTAGCAAAACAGTATTGCGGTGGTTATCAGATAAGACCTATTTTATGTTCATATAAAGAATTCGACCGTGTAAAAAAAAGATATATACCTTCTCCGAAACAAGAATATAATCAGGAATATAAAACTGATGTAAGTGACCAACAAATACTCACGGACAAACCAACAACCTCAACATTACTTCCACCTCAGGAAGAAACAAAAGAAGAACCTATCCCTGAAGCCATCTTAATAGATATGAATTCTGATACTCTCGACCCGGAAATACAGGAACAATTGGAAAAAGAAAACGCTCTTATTCATACTGTGTTTACGGAACCTATCTCTGAAAATACAACCTTAAAAACTTTGGAAAAGAGCAAAGATGATTTATCTATTCAAGACCTTGCAACATCCATGATAACCAGTCTACAGGGCTCTTATGAGTTACTTATCAGAAAAATAAAACTCTTTAATGGATTAACTACGGAAGAAATTGCTAATATTTTCGCCCATTGCAAACAGATACAACTAAGTGAAGGGGAAATTCTATTTAAAAAAGGGGATATTGGTAAAAATTTATATGTGCTAATAAGTGGTGAAATAGAGATTTTCGATGAAGATAAACATATAAGCTTCTTATCACCTGGCGAAATGTTAGGCGAAATGGCAGTTATAACTCAAGGGAAACGAAGTGCCAGTGCCCGTGCTGTTGAAGATTCCGTTCTTCTGGATTTAAACTTAAATGTTATATACCGATTTATTCCATCCATTGTTGTTATTAAACTTCTCACAAACATTATCTTTACCCTTAGTGACCGACTAACATCAATTACATCAAAATTTCAACAATCACCCTAAAAGAAAAGATTTCTCAAATCCATTTTTTGTGTATATCTCGCTTTTTATTTTTTATTCTTACTAATATAAAATAATCACACAATAATAAACAGTTTTAAAAAAGAAGTATATTATATAATGAAAAGCAGACAAGATAATGAAAAAATTCTTCTAACTACATGGTATCTTGAAATCTTCAATGTTCCTGATTTCCCACCCAAAACTATTTCTATAAATAATTTTCACATTGAAAGAATAGAAAAGCCTCCAGCACATTTTTACCGATATTTATATGATACCATCGGTTCCCCATGGACTTGGTGGGAACGAAAATTACAATCCGATGAACAACTCTTATCAGAAATACACAATCCCAAAGTAGAACTTTATGTCCCCTATATCCAATTTTTACCTATAGGTATGGTTGAGCTGGATTTTCGTGAGTTTCCTCAAGTTCAACTTGCTTATTTTGGAATTTTTCCAGAATACTACAATAAAAAAATTGGTGGATACCTATTAGATTGGAGTATTCGCTTCGTATTTTCAAGAGGAGCAAAAAGATACTGGTTACATACCTGTTCTTTAGATAGCCCGAATGCACTCCCTGCATACCAAAAAGCAGGTTTTAAACTATATAAAACAGTTGAGGAATACACGGAACATCCAGAAATACAGATACAAAGAATATACAAAAGAAACAACCTTAATATTTAAGGATTTTAAATACATCATATAGATTAAATACAAAGATATATTTTTAAGGTATATAAAATACTTCTATTTCCACCAAACAATTCCTTTTTTACATGATACAGTAATCTTTCTATACATCTGTAAGAATACAAATTACTATTGAACATATAAATATAACTCACAGCGTCATAGGAACAACCTTTTTTAGTTCTCATATTTCACTGTCTTATTAATTTTTTAATATTTTAATATCATAATGGGAAAATTTGATATAATTAGTTTCTCTTTATTATCCCCCATGAAACCAAACAATAATTTTATATGGAGTGTTTTTATGTCAGAACATCAAAGTTTTTTACCTGGGACAGAAATAGAAATTGTAAATCCCAATGTCGAATTAGGAAAGATTAAACATGTTCTCTTTGATTTTGATGGAACAATCAGTTTGCTTCGGGAAGGCTGGCAAAATATTATGGGTCCTATGTGTGTTGAAATGATATGTGGAGAACATGAGCCTACTCCGGAAATTGAGAAAGAAGTTGCAGATATGATTGATGAAACAACCGGAATACAGACCATTTTCCAGATGCAACGATTGGTAGAAATGGTTAAAGCACATGGCTTGGTGCCAGCAGATAAAATTTTAGATGAATGGGGTTATAAAGCCATCTATAATGAGAGACTACTTATGCCCGTTCGGGAACGGATACAAAAATTAAAAAATGGAGAGGTAACATTAGAACAAATGACTGTTCGAAAAGTGTTTTCTTTTTTAGATGAATTAAAGAAAAGAAATGTTACTATGTATGTATTTAGTGGCACAGATAGAGAAGATGTGCAACACGAAGCAAGTGTATTAGGTGCAGATAAATATTTTGCGGAGATATGGGGAGCATTACCCAGTATTGAGGAATATTCAAAAGAAAAAGTAATTCGTGAAATTATTTCTACTCATAATCTGCATGGACCGGAAGTTATGGCTGTTGGCGATGGACCTGTGGAATTACGAAATGTCAAAGAACAGGGGGGAATTGCTTTAGGTGTGGCTTCTGATGAGAAAAAAGGATACGGTTGGGATATGCACAAGAGAAAAAGATTGTTGCGGGCAGGTGCTGATATTCTTATCCCCGATTTCAGTGAATACGATAAACTCATAAAATACCTATTTTGTGAAACATAGCATAAAAAGTATCAGGTATTTTTCCGTTTTGTAAATTTAATTTTTTCTTGATATACCATTCTGCCCGTAGATTTTGCTTGGTCTGTTTTTATTATTTTTGTTTTACTTACTTGGATTTGCGTTCGCTTTGTTTTTACGCTTTGTTGTTTTTCCTCTACTGCTTGTTTCACATCCAATTTATTCCGCATGGCTTTCTCTTTCATAGATTGCCTTAATTCATTGATAGATTTCAAGCATTCCCTTTGTAACTGAATTAAACAAGCCTCACAAAGCCGTTTCGACGCACTAATAGCAGGAGCACCACATCTTCCACAGTATATAGACTCCGATGGCGTTTCTGCCTCAAACCACCCCTGGTCACACATCCGCAAAATAACATCCAGAGGAATTCCGGATTTCTCTGAAACCTCAATAGCACTTATGTTCCCACATTCTTCTAATATCGCACGAATTTTCTCATAATCTTCCTGCTCATCATCAATGCACCCATTACATACAAGGTAGTGCGAATTTTCAGGCTTATTGAATAATCTTCCACAGCGGGGACATTTTGTTAATGGCATACAACCTCCTTTTCATATAATTTATTTTTCATATATTAAACATTGTAAAACCCCTTTAATGATGCCTAATATAGTATATAACTTTCTTAATTGCATCTACAATATATTGAATATTTTCTTCTGTCAATAAAGGATGGAGCGGTAGTGATAATATCTCTTTAGAAATTTGTGTAGCAGTAGGGCAATCCTCAGGACGAACACCACAAACCTGTTGGATATAAGGATGTAAATGGACACCATAAAAATGTATCCCTGTCCCGATATTTTCCTGACGGAGCATAAAAGCAATTTCGTCTCTCGTTTTATTTACCTTTTGCGGATTAATACGAATAATGAACAAGTGCCAAGCGTGTTGGACATAATCTTTTACAGTAGGAAGAATTATTTCATCTATTTCAGAAAGGGAGTAAAAATATCTTGTGGCTAATCTCTGACGAACACTATTGAAAGAGTGTAACTTTTTTATCTGTTCCATTCCAATACTTGCAGAGATATTACTCATAGCATACTTGAACCCAGCAGTTATCAATTCTTGCGGTCGAAGAAATGCACTTCTACCATATCTATCCCATGCGGTATCCGTTAAACCATTTGTTGCAAGAATACGAAGGTATTTTGCTTCCTCTGTATCGGACAGAGTAATCATACCCCCTTCAATCGTTGTTATGTTTTTTGTGGCATAGAAACT
>DAOSUS010000037.1 GCA_035378955.1 Candidatus Hydrogenedens sp.
ATTATAGTTTAATAATATAAAATTATTACTTGATCTATTATAGATTTTTAACCCTTTTTAATATTGAGGTTTTATGAATAAGAAAGAACTTGGCTCAAAAACAGCTAAAGGTGGATTTGCGAATGAGCAAGCAGTATGCAGAAAGTTTAATTCTTGGAAAAAAGATAAAGAAGCCCAAGAATGGCTGCAAGTAATGGGATATAATCTCGATAAAATTAAATCTGTACAAGCAATTCAAATACCTATTAGAATAAAAAAGTCAGATATAACTAAATTTGGTGTAGAAGAAGATGAATATGAAAAATTTATTAAATACAAAAAAGCAGACGCACAACTAAAAATATGTATTAGAATTGGAGACATCTTGAAAATTGAAAATTTATCTCTAAAAAAAGCGAATCGAGACGCTGACTACAATCAGATTGATAAAAGAACAATTGATAGTTATCGGGAAATGTGGGGGTTTGATGAAGAAATATCTTATTGGCTTAAACTTTTTACAGGAGAATTAAATCCCAAAGAAGAAATGAAAAAAGGTAATCTCAAAGAACAAAAGAATAAAAGATTTAAAGATACAAGGCGTCTATTTCTTGATGAAATTCCCTCAAAAATGCAGAATAAAATCATTAACTTTTTTAAGAAAAATAGAATTAGAGTGGTAAGTGATATAATAAAAGGGAGAGGAGGATTATCTGCAGATTGGATGTTAGTTGCAAAATATGACAAGATAAGTAATGCAACTACATGGGTACTAAAAGATATAAATTTTGTGATGAACTTTTTGGGTAATGGCAAAATATGTATTTCCCCTAAGGGAAGCCTCTATATTGGAAGAATTACAATGCAGAGAAAAGGTGGAACCCCCGACCCGACAAAAATTCAGTTCAAAATTAAACCTTGTGAGTTATTTGGCAGTGGAGCATAAGCATGGAAATTAATAAAGTTCATTTAGGAGATTGCATAAAGATAATGCAAAATATGCCAGATAACTGTATTGACCTAGTGTTTGCAGACCCTCCTTTTAACATTGGGATAAAATATGATGTGCATAACGATAATATGCCTTATGAAGAATACTATAACTGGTCAATGCAATGGATAAGCGAATGTTATAGATTATTAAAAAAGAATGGAAGTATCTATATCGCTATTGGAGATGAGTTTGCCGGTGAAATAAGTATTATCCTAAAGAAAACAGGTTTCTATTTTAGAAACTGGATTATTTGGTATTACACTTTTGGACAAAATCAACGGAAGAAATTTAATCGGGCTCATACACATATTTTGTATTTCACCAAAGACAAGGAAAAATTTACATTTAATGATAAGGATATAAGAATTCCATCTGCAAGACAGATTGTTTATAGAGACAAAAGAGCAAATCCGATTGGCAAGATTCCTGACGATGTTTGGCAATTTTCAAGAGTATGTGGAACATTTAAAGAGCGAATAGGAAGTCATCCGTGTCAGATGCCAGAAGATTTATTGGAATTGATAATAAAAACAAGCTCTAATATGGGGGATATTATATTAGACCCCTTCGGAGGAACAGGAACAACCTCCGCCGTAGCTAAAAAGTTAAATCGGAAATATATTACTATAGAAATTTCAAAAAAATATTACGAGATTATCTTAAAAAGATTAAACGGTGAAATAAAAGAAATGAAAAAGAACAACAAGGCAGAAACACTTTATCAAAAATTTTTATTCGATTTTGATTATTAAACCTTCAAAATAGAAAAAAATCATTTTCCGAATACATTTTTTATGGCTTCGAGGTAGGCGTAGCCGTGGTTAGTATCGGGTTCGAGGTAGCTGCCTTCGGTCCATTCGTTCCATGCGTTGATGGTTAATGTTTTGTTGCAGATAGGAGTGCTGTCTAAAAATGCACGGCATTTTTCTAAAGCAGATTGGAATTGTTCGGGGGTGTTTCCAGAAAGAATAGGCGTGAATGGATAACCTTTATTCTGGAACGGGTCACTTTGATTACATCTTGGAGATGAGTCCCAACCCATAGAAACATTGGGAAAATAAGGAACGCCAAATTGTTGGGAGCGTTCCAGCCAGATTTTATCAAAGCGACTGGCTACTTCGGAATATGGAGTTTCTGGGAAGTTATTCAATGGTGTATCCAATACCCACGCATAGGAGGTTACACTATCTATATTAAGATAGCGAATGAGTTCCGCTGGGGTCATTTTCCCAACAACGCATTTTGGCATGCGGTTTTCTACATTAACTACATTGATATGAACACCGGGGAAGCCTTTGTCAATGGCTTTTTTCTGGAAATTATCCAGTGCTTTTTTTGCATTTTCTAAACCGCCAATACCATCGACGAAGGTATGGATTTCATAAATTGAGAATACAGGCTTGCCATGGATAGTCCAGTGGGCAGAGTCTAAAAAATATTTGTCAATCACATAATCGGTAATTTGCTCAAAGGTTTCCGGAGTGACTTCACCGGGATATAGCACCGGTGAAGATTGAACGGTATCTAAAGAAGCAGGATGAATGTTAAGCCATGTATGATTTGCCCACATTACTGCAAAACGAACGCGGTTATGATTTCTTGCTTTGAGATAGCCTTCATCCAGACAGCGTTGTAAGAAAGGACCATCGTTATACCAGTACCAGTCAAATAGAAAAACATCAATACCATGTTCTGCAGCGGCATCTATTTTCTTTTCCATGACCTTAGGGTCGGCTTCATCTACATAGCCCCATAGGGGAACCTTTGGTTGTTGATGTCCTGAAAAACGCGGTTTGGCATTTTTTACCAATTCCCATTCGGTCCAATTTTGTCCATGGACTTTTTCGTTGCGTTTATCTACATGATAGTTTGGAAAATAGAAACAGGCAACTGTGTAGTCACCTCGGGAGTTTTTTATAGGTAAGGATTGCTCTCGAGATGTTTCATCTGCAAAACACGGTTTTTGTGTAATATAAAAGAAGAAGAGAAGTAATAGAAAAACTTTAAAATAAAAACAAACGGATAAATGGTATTGTGTAGTCATTCTCATTTCCTTTCGTATTTTCATTTTTTTTGTTTCATTTCTTTCTTCATTATAAACAAATAGTTGAACCCGCGGAGAAAATAATTTCCGCGTTCTGCTTCGGTATGGTAGTGTCTCCGTTTTAATGTCCGATTATGTCGAACAACCGCAATAATATCCATAGGTGTAAACCATCGCTCCATAATCGAAAACAATCGAAATCCGATAGGGGCAAAAGGCTTCTTTTTTTGAAACGAATCGCAACAATATAGAGCCATAAATCGCTGAGGTTTTAATATGCGGTAAATCTCACGGATACATTGTTCCATAGATTTATAATAGGTGTCCTCATTAGCACTCAAAGTTCCTATACATCGCGGGTCGTCCGAGTAATGAATATTCGTTCCATACGGTGGGTCTAAAAAAACAAAATCAATACTTTCACTTGGTAACGGCAAATATCGAGCATCCGCAGGAATAATGTCATCTCGATAGGGACTTAAATCAAATCCGATAACCTTTCGATTAAGGTCTTTACATACATCAATAGTTGTTCCGCTCCCACACATAGGGTCAACAATAAAATCTTTTTCACGGGTATACCGCTGTAATAGGTTCCAGATAATATACGAAGGGGTTGCCCCCGGATAATTTTGGTCTCCCTGCATCTGGTCGCCATAATGTTGTGAGGGATAATCCCAGAGGGTTGTTGTTTGCAAAGTTACTTGCGGTTTTTTCATGATTTTTTAAAAGTAATAATCTTTGATTTGTAAATGGTTTTAATTAAGTATTAGTATTTTAAGGAATATATAACGATATTTTATATCAAAGAGGTATAAACTTTTTTAAATTTTCACTCACTTGTGATATTATTATATTCTAATACGGGCTTTTAAGATAAACCTGTAAAGTGAAGTTTTGGGTAGATAAAAAATTGTAGAATAAAACAGTCTGAATATGGAGAAGTTACATGAAAAAGAATTTTATTTTTGTGCTTGTTCTTGCTTGTGGTTTGCTGGTCGTGGATAGCTATGCACAGTGGACATGGACTCCGCAAACGGGCAGATTTATTAATGTAAAGCGGATGCCCAAGGAAACTGCTGAACTGCAAATTGAATACGCACGGAGTTTGTATTTACAGGGGGATTATAAAAAAGCCCTGAAAGAAACGGAAAAATTCTTTGATTTTTATGGACAGGACCCATTGGCAGACCAGAACTTGTTTTTACGCGGTGAAATTAAGATGGCTATGGAAAAATGGTTGGAAGCAGCAAAGGAATTCCAGAAATTAGTTTCTGGTTACCCTAACTCGAAACTCTATGAGCAAGCCATACAAAAACAATTTGAAATTGGTGATAAGTTATACGAACGGGGATTAAAAAAGAGAAGCAAATTTTTATCCTTTTTCCGAGGAAAACCGCTAAAACATGCGATAGAAGTCTATGGAATGGTTGTGAGTAATCAGCCCTTTATGCCGCGTTCCGCAGAAGCCCAGTATAAAATCGGACTTTGTCATCATGCAAGGAAGGAATATATCGAAGCCGGTTATGAATATCGTCGTGTTATAGATAATTATCCTCAATCCGATTGGGTAGATGATGCACGGTTCGGGTTAGCCCGTTGTTATTATGAATCTTCTCTCCCGCCTGAATATGACCAGAGTAGGGCAGAATTAGCCATCGAAGCCATTGATGAATTTATAAAGAATTTTCCTGAAGATAGTCGTGTAGAAGAACTCAAAGGATGGCGTCAAAAAATGCGGGATAATATAGCTGAACAGAAGTTAAGCGTTGCCCGTTACTATGAAAAAAAGAGAAACTTTGATTCTGCAAGAATATATTACCAGTTGATAGCCAATCAATATACGGACACGCCATCCGCAGAAAAAGCCAATAAGTGGTTGGAAGCAAACCCCGTAAAAGTGAGTGATTTGAAAACTCAATTCAATCAGGAGACGAAGAAATAATGAATTCTGTAAGGAACAAAAGAATCATACTTTATGTATCGTTGGTATGTCTTTTTACCTTTCTGTCTGTGCTAAATATAAATTGTGCTTACACAACCAAAGTTTCATTAGACCCGCGTTATCAGACTGTTGCTGTATCTGGTTTTTACAACAAGTCATCCGAGTATGATTTCCAAGCACCTTTGACCAATGCCTTAATACGGAAATTTATCACAGATGGTCGGCTGAAAGTGGTAAAACCGTCAGAGGCAGATTTGCTTATTGAAGGTGTTATTTTGGATTACAAGCGGAAGGGACTGACTTACGATGCGAATGACGAGACTACGCAGTTTTTGATTGTAGTAACCGCGGGTGTTCGTGTGACAGACCAACATACGGGAAAAATACTCTGGCAGGAACCTATGATGGCTGGCGAAAGCACTTATTTTACACGCGCCGCAGGACAATCCTCTGACAGACTTCATGGAAATGTAGAAACCTTTTTAAACCCGGTTCGTTCTTTTGCCAGCGACGAAGAAAACAGGGCTGTTTCTGAAGCGTTAGAACAATTAGCCTCGGATATATTCTATCGGACTATTGAACCGTGGTAGTTTATTAAAGAAATAGGGAATATCCTGTTTTACCTTATTTAAATTGAAGAATTGATTATGGATATAAAGCAATTTAAAAAAGAATTGTCAAAAAAAGGATTGCCCTCAAATTGTTTGCTTTTCTGTCCTTCAGTTTCTGGTAATAAAGAAAGTTTTGAGCCTGTTCTTGCGGAGGAAATAATTGAAGAATTGATAAAAGGTTTTATTCCAGAGGGAACAGAATCTGTAGGGTTACAAACCTTTTATGGAGATGAAACTCGACTGGACGAAATAGTGATGGAATGTTCTACACATCCTTTTTTTTCTCCGCGTAAGGTAGTGGTTGTTCGCAAATTTGAACTGTTAGACCGTAACGAAAAAAGTGATGTGAAATTTATTCGCCCCATGCTGGACTATCTTCAGAATCCATTGGATACCACCTTGTTGCTATGTGTGGCAGAAACTGTTGATTCCCGAAAACCTCTTTATCAAGCATTTGAGTCAATTAACGGAGTAATTGAATGTCCTGCCCTAAATAATAATGAATTGAAAGAATGGGTAAGGCAGTATTTAAGCAATAAAAAAAAGAAAATTTCACCGGATGGTTTGGATGAATTAGTATCCAGATGTGGCACAAAGCTAAGTGATATTCAGAATGCTTTGACTTTATTACTTGGTTTTGTAGGGGAAAAAGATTCTATAACAATTAAAGATGTGCTGGACTCCTGTGCAGATGTTGCAGAAGAATCCATCTGGAGTTTGACAGATGCAATAGCTCTCGGGAACATGAAAATGGCATGGCTTATACTTAATGATTTATTAAATCAAGGAAAAGAACCGCCCGAAATCGTTTCGGTAATCCATTGGCTTCTTGAAAACGCCTATAAGACTACAGAACTATCCGAAGAAAAACCTCGAAGCACTTTTGTTATGAATAAAGTAAGTCCCCTTGCGAAGCGATTTGGACTTAAGAAATTAGTTGCGGCAATGAACCTTTGTAACGAAACTACCTATGCGATGCGCCAAACAGGAACCGATGAAAGAACCGCATTGGAATTGCTTGTCCTCAAACTTTCCTATATCCCACCAAAGCAAAGAAAAAATTAAGAATAAATCCTCCGAAAAATATTAGATGTTTCCCTTTTTTAATTTTATTTAAAATATGGCCCACTTTCTCAGTGATAAAAAAAGTATAGGTGAACCCACAAATTTACACTAATTTCCTCACAGCTTGGGGAAGGCTACTTATGAATTATCCCTGAGTATATAAGTTGTTATTGGATAGGAAGGAATTGAATTTTATTATTAATCTGGATGCGTGCTATCGTTGTGTCTAATATGGATGTATCCTGAGGCAAGAAGGTATATGAATTTGTTTCATGGGGTTTTATATAGATGTCTGTATTTTCGGGCTTTGTAAATTGGTTGTATTTAGTATCATGCGTAATCGGAGAATAACGAAGTGAAATCCATGTGATACTTCCATATATGGGAATAGACTGAGTATTTTCAATGGTAACTTTTACCTGTGCTGCACTCTTTTCATAACTTATTTTTGCAGGAAAATCATTATTGGAAAGAAATGTCCGAATTGTTTTTCCATTAACTTCTGTCCATGCATTGATAATGGGAGAAGGCCCTTCTCTTTCAGATTGTTCATAGGGTATGGTGTGTTGAATTGCGGTTAGTGGAGGTAAGTTATAAGGAATTTGAGAGGTTTTAAGAATACAATTATCAGGTGTTTCAAGAAAAACAGTTCCCTGAACGGTTTCCTTGGCGTTAATATTGCCAATGGTAAGTTGTATATTGGTTGAAGATGAAGTATCTACCTGCGATATTTTGATTATGGGAGAATCAAAGCCGTTTTGTAATGGATATGTAAGATAATCGGAATTAGAATAGCAAATATCCTTCATCTCAAAGGGTATTCTGTTTGGAGCAGTAACTTTTTTAAAAGATATAGAGAAGGTTTGAATATCCCACGGGCTAAAATTAATAGGCTGTTCTTTTAAGTTAATAGAAGAGGTATCAGGAGCCTCAAGAGGTGTTAGTGCCTGAATATTATTTATGGTGAATGAACTGCTTAAAATACAATTCTGTTTCTGATTTCCTATCGCATTTAATCGTGCAATAAACATATCTGTTGGATTTTGCTGTTCCGATTGGATAAGAGGAATTCCTGTGCCTATAGGTTTTAGGGAGGATATGTAAATATTAGGGTTGTCCAATGAAAGGAAACTTGAATTATTTGCCCAGGGACCGCCGTGAAGTCCTGTTATTGCATATAATAAAGGTTTTTCATTGCTTTGTTGAATAATATCTGTTTGTAACCAATGCCCTGAAAATGGATATATTCTGTAGAAAATCGGTATAGCGTTAATCTTTGGAGGATATTTTTGAGTATTAATATATCCGTGGTATAGGTAAAAAGATTTATTCGAATCTGTTGAAACGAGTTTAGTCCCGTTAAACATAAGAGCAAGCCCATAATTGGGGATTTTTGTTCCGTCCCCTTTGCTAACGGCTGAAGGAATGATAAACTCCCCACGCTGGTCAAGCATTTTAAGGAAATTATTGATTACGGCCCCCAATTTCTCAGGGGTATTTGCGATAAATCCTAAAATGTTATATTGAGAATTATCCCTTTGTGTTTGAATTAAGAAAGGAGTTCCCACCTCACTTCTTTTTATAATTTCATTGTTTAAGTCGGGATGGGTTTCAGCAATCCATGCTTTAATATTTTCATAAGATTTTGCTGTTCCTGCCCAGATATAGAAAGGAGATTTCTCCCCTTTTATCATTGCCCAATCCTGAATAGAAGCCGTCTCTGAAGGAATTCCTCGATTCCATAAGGTCTTCCTAATAAGATTTTGTAAAATGGGAACAATATTTTCATCCGATTTTATAATTGATACATTCGAAAAAGGTATATATCTGTTATCTTCTGTCTTAATACAATCACCTTTACCTTCTGCAAAGAAACGGTGTGCAAAAAATAGGGAACGGTTGTCTTTCGTATTTGAATAAGTTGGTGGTGATGTGAAAGCAAAAGACTGAGAACCATAAATAGGGATGTTTCCTTCAGAGGCAATGTTAAAGGCGGAAGCAAGGCTGTTTTCAGCCATTTCTTCTGTTGGAGTGAAGTAATGATAGCAATAAATTTGATTGACCTTTTGATATAAGCAGTATTCTTTGGTTAAAGTCCCTTTTTTACTTTCAAACTGGATGACAATCCGTTGTAGCAAATCAGATTTAAATGTCTCATACTTGCTAAGCGTATCCGAAAAAGGAGTAAAATTTCCTTTATCAGGATTGGAGAAGCCTATCATATCGAAATTTCCCTCTGGAGGGACTATATCTTTGCCAGAAGTTTTATCAATAATTTGAGTGATGTTCCCTGTTTTATTATTAATACGAACCAGCATAAACTCATTCTCAATAAAATTGTCTGTAACTTTAACAGATTGGGGTGCTTTTTTATCGGGAATGAGATAAAATGTTTTAACTCCATACGGAGGGACTTCTTCCGCTACAAACTGCACTTGATAAGTAGTTGTTGAAGAAGTTTCTTCTTGTGTGGAGTATATTTGGCAGGGAATAGGTTTGCCGTCTGTGGAGACAAGGGAAAATTGAGGATTGGGGATGGATACATCTACAGTGATAGGCAAAGTTTTTACTGAGGTATTCGGGTTGAATATAACAATAGATTGGGAATTGGGTTTGTTGTCGGTAATATAGGTTAAGGTGTTCACATTATCTGCAATAGGTTTCATTGTGCGTTGTATGATTTTCTCTGTATCACGAATTCCTGTGCATAATTGGGATAGCAAAGAGCTTGCCTCATTCTCAGATAATTTATTGTTAATAACATACGGGTCTGCTGTTTGTAGTAAGATTGTCCACAATCGGGATATGACCTCCCCAGGATATGACATTCCAAATATCCCGGCGATAGTTGCTGATGTTTGAGCCAGTAAAAGGTTCTCTTCGAACTTATAAAGACAGGTTTTTAATAATACATTGGAAAGAATATCTGTAAGATTTTCCTTAGCATACACAGGCTGGAAAATATTGGGGATAGTTTCTATATTTCCGCGAGAATTAAGGTATCCCTGAATTTCTTCAAAAAATTCAGATGAGCCGTTTCCATGAAAATAAAAAGGAGGAATTTCATTTTTTAAATCCGGTAAAAGATTAATGTTTAAGAAAGGGGATGAATTTTCGAGGACTAACATATCAATTTCGGGGATAAGAGGCTCAATCTCTGCATGGGATATAAAAGCCCATTTTTTTACTTCACGGAAATTACGAAATGGGGGAGGTGTTTTTAATATTCTTGATATGACAGAATTGCCCGCAGGAGCCCTCCAGTAAGCGAGCGGTGGAATACTTTGAGAGGATATATTGGAAGCAATACCATTAAAGTTGCACTTTTGGATAATTTGGGAGGATTGGGGTGATAAAGCAGGATAATCCCAGGCAATAAAAGATTTGTTAAATTCTTTTAACAGTCCTTCCTTCAGTTTTGTCCCTATAAATAGGTTCATAAGGATAGATTCTATAGAAAGTAATCGTTCATCAATCGGTGTAAAAATATTTTGAGCGGTGCTTTTCCCACGCAGGATTGTTTCTCGCAGAGGTATAATTATGTCCGGATTCTGATGTAGCACATGTAGCCAGATATTGCCCGTTCCTATATCTGTCCCATAGTCCTGTGTTTCGTAGGCATTCCATATCTGGGTTTTGCTTGCCTCAATTTTTTGCTGTAAATGGTTCCCTATTTCGGGTTGGGCTATATCTTTACCCCAGGTCCCTGTAAGGAGATAGGTTTTACTTAAAGGTTCGGGGTCTGTAAAAGTTATTTGAGTATTAAATTCAGATGTTTGTTTTTCACCGTTTTCGTTCGGTGCAGTAATTAATACCCGAATATTTGTTTTATCTTCTTGTTTTCGTCCTTTATTGGGTATTTGAAATGGGACACGGGTCTCTTCCTGAGGTTGCAATGAGATTTGCTGATTGGGAAGAGAAAAATTTTGAGGCATGACCCAACCATTAATACTTATTGGAAATACTTGTTTCGAGGTTGGATTGTATATCGTAAGGTAAAACACCTGTTTCGGGTCAATTTCAGGTCCTGTAAATATTCGGGAAGGTTCAAGTAAAGGAACATAATAAATTGCACCTGCCGAATCAACAGGACGAATATGAAAATTTATCTCATAGCCAGTCTGTCCGATATTGGGTTCTTTTTGCGACCATAATTTCATAGGTATATTTTCAACAGGAATCTTTGTGATTTCGCTAATGCTCTGCAAAGAAAGAAAAGGCACTTGCAATATAAAAAGATTTAATCCTTTCCGTAACCGAACCAAAGCACGGTCTATACCTAAATGTTCAATGGGCATTGCTTTGACATCTCTTATCCCCGTTTTACTAATCCAGAGCCGTGCCCCCAATGGAGTTTGAATGTGGATATAAATTAGTTGGTCCTCTGGAACCTGAACATACGCAGAAAGATAATAGATACACTCATCAGGAGGGCGTAATGTATGTAAGTCCAGCCTCGGATTCTTGACCACAAATGGCAACCATGTATAGGTTATTCCATCAATTTGTGCCTTATCACCGGGTTGAGGTAGAAGTTGTGTAATTCCCCCTTTGCCTGCCCAGAAATCCCGCGTTCCTAAAGGGGCTTGATTGTTACTAATGGCATTCTTTATCCCTTTTTCAAGGTCGGAAGGGAAAGGTCCGCATATCATCCACTGGGAAATGTATCCCCGTTGCAAAATATCAGGTAAAGGTTCCTGCGGATACGCAGGAAAGAGTAAGAAAAAACATGCAATCGTAAAAAAAGATACTCGAAAAAGTAAGTTAATATGAAACCCTTTCATTTTATTTGCGAGTAATTAAATTATATATTTTTCTTTTATTATCCCACAAAAAGAGGTGCTTACTTAATTTTTTATCTTCAAATCGGATTAGAATATTTTCGGTCTGTTCTTCCTTAAAGAAATCAACCCATGTATTATTTTGTGGATTAAAAAATTGCTTATAAAATACCTGTTCATCTTTTTTATTAGAAATTAAATGGTCAGAAGGATGAATTAGCCAGTATTCTACATAGGTAGGACTAATTCCAATAATAAGGGAATCTTCAGAATAATAAGGGGCTGTTAACTCTACATCAAAAACAGAATCAGGGCGGAGTATGCAATAAGGGAAAATTATAACTTTCTGAACGGGGGAGGTGGATGTAATTTTCTTTTTAAGTAAAGAGGCAAATATATTCAAATTATGCCAGCGGTATTCAATAGAAGACGGGAAAAGAATAAACTCATCCATATTCTGTTCTTCGACCTGTTTAAGTATATCCTCTGAGATGTGCTGCTCCTGAAAAGAACTATACGCATACAAACCGTTAAGAAATATCTGACAGCACATCATAATAATACAGAGGACTGTTGTTATCTTGACGACACTCATTTTCCAGCGGGGTTGTTTTTGAATTATTCCACATATCCCTGATACGGCTATACAGAGAAGCATCAGCGGGAATAATGCAGAAGGGTTTTGTAGAGGTTGGGTGAGATTAATGCCTTTTTTGTAGGAAAACAGGCATAGGAAAAGAATACCCCATAGGAATAATACCAGATATTTCTGTTTAATCTTCCAGGAAATAAAAACAAGAACAGATATGCTCAGTAAAGTATAAAAAACAGGTAAAATACTTTCCCGATGGTATATATCTACGGTCATGGGTAACCAGCCAATAGGATATATAAGTAATGATAATTGAGGAATGAAATCGAAAGAAAAGATATAATTCGATTGATTGACTTTTAAAAAGTATAATGCGGGCAGTATTGTAAGAATTCCCATCCAGATGTGTCGTTTGGGAATAGCCCCTTGAACATCTCTATTTAGTAGAAGTCCAAATCCAATAATGAAAATAAAAGGGGCGGATAATGGCGATACAAGCAAGGCTATTAACGAGAAGAGCCAGATAAATATTAATTGCGAAGTCTGTGTATAAACAGAATAGGCAAAAAGCAATAATGGAATAGCATTCATTACAAGGGGGAATAGTGTCTCGTAACCGTTTAATTGGACAATCTGCGGTTGGGTGAGAGGATGAGCCATAAACAAAACCGCAGAAAGAGACCCTAACCACCATGGTCCACCTGTAACAAATCGTGTCGTGAAAAAGAGAATGAACATCAGGATATAAAGCAGGAGAAAATTTAATAAGCGAAACATTATAAAACTGTATGTAAAAATCACAGACAATATAAAAGAGTCTGAGCCATATATCGGTTGATTAAAAAATGTATTATGGAACCAGAGATAATCTGAACCCGATGATGGCAAAAAGAGGACCCAAAGAAACACAAGTGAAACATAAACAAAATCAAGAAACAGGAAAATTCTAACCTGTTTCCAGTCTTTATTCGTTTTTATAATATTTCCTAAAATTCGTTTCATAGTTTCATAATTATAAATAAAAACGCCCCTGTAAATAACATGATAAAAATCTTTTCTTCAAAAACAATTTTATTAATAAGAATATGGATACTGTTATTCACATAGGGTTATCTATTCAATAAAATTTACTTGATTACCTGCAGGACATAGGTAACAAATTTATACTTCCTTCCGAATCATAGATGCACAGCATGAGTGAGGTGTGTCTCTTTTGTTATAAGGCCTTTACCGTAAAAAATATTTAACCACAGAGGACACAAAAGAAATATTACACAAAGGACACGGAGAAGGGCGAAACATGTATCGCTCCTACATTGTGAACTTTGTGCAAAGTCTTTGTTTTTTGTGGCAAATAAACTTATCTACTTAAAAATACCAGAAGCAAGGACACTTCAACTACATTGAATGAAATAACAGATGATGGATTTTATTCCCTTCGTGTTTATTTGCAACATTGTTATGAAGAACAAAAAATAAAATTTAATTTTGTCAACAAATTTTTCTAAAGATTTTTATAAAATTGCCGATACTTTACAATGAACCTTTTGCAAGAGGTTCACCGATGCAAGGATGCAAAGGAAACTTTAATCACGGAGGAATATACAATGGGTTTACGAATTAACACAAACATCGCCGCCCTCAACGCAACCCGCACTTTACGCAAGAACACTCTTGACCTCAACAAATCCCTCGAACGACTCTCCAGTGGTTTGCGAATTAACCGTGCTGCCGATGATGCCGCCGGTTTAGCCATTGCGGAAGGATTCCGTTCTGTTGTTTGTGGAGCACGAGTAGCCGTCCGCAATGTCCAGGATGGAATAAGTCTCATTCAGACGGCAGAAGGAGCATTAGTCGAAAGTTCTAATATTCTCCAAAGAATTCGAGAATTAGCAGTTCAATCGGCTAATGGAACAAATAGCACACAAAATAGGGCTGCTTTAGATGCGGAAGTAACTCAATTGCTCCAGCAGTTAGACTCAATCGCACGCGATACAGAGTTTAACGGCTTCTATGTTTTGAGTGTAACACAAAGTATCGTTATTCAAGCAGGTCCCCAAATGGGACAAACTCTTACCATCACAATACAGGGTTCCAAAACAAGCGATTTAGGAGTAAGTGGCATATCTATTTCTACTCAGGGTGGTGCTGTGTCAACATTAAGTATTGTGGATAACGCTATAAAGAGTATTAATATTTTAAGAAGTAATCTGGGTGCCTTTCAGAACCGTCTTGAATTTACTATCAACACACTTGAAATTCAGGAAGAAAATGCGTCCTATTCCGAGAGCCAAATTCGCGATGCAGATATTGCTCAGGAAACGGTACGGTTCACTCGCAATCAAATATTGGTCAGTGCCGGCACATCTGTCCTCGCACAGGCAAATGTAATTCCACAAACGGCACTACAACTCCTGCGTGGATAATTCAAAAGAACATACTTCAACTCATAAAAAATCCCCGAAAGGGGATTTTCTATTTTAAATAAAATATCATCAATATTTCACCACTCTATTCTCTCTACCTATGCTATTTATTAGGTTATATCGTATATTAGCTATTTTCAATTCATATATTGCTGAAAAAGAAATAGAATCTTAGTTATAATACCTTATGGTAAAATGCTTATTAATTCGCTTTAGAATCATGCTCTGCTTATAAAGGGATAAAACCTGGTCAGTGACATAGTAGAAAAGATATAATGGAAAAATAAGTAAGTGAAAAAGTATTTCAAAAAATAGCATAAAAATTAAGAATTTAATATAAAAGAGTCAGAGAAAATGATTGATGTTGCGGTTTAAACAAATATCTGTCAAACATCACTGGCAAGGTTTAATTAGAAGGAGAATATAAAATATGGCTAAAAATATCCTCCCCAAAAAGCAGGATACACAAATTATGATGTTCGATACATACGAATACCCATCTTATGAGGAAATAATAGACGCTTATGCTAAAGAATTTGCAAATTATGTTCTTCCCAAGGGAGATACTATATTCGGTTTCTGGATGCAAACATTGGCTGATTTGGAATTTTTGGATCTGGAATTACAGGGTTTAACTGAGGAATATAAAATTGACCCTATAAATAGAGTGGTCACTTTTAAAGGCGATGAAGAATTTATAAGATCAAGAATCGCTCATCTTGAAAAAGTTAAAGGAAAAGGGACTCTCTATACAGAATTAGTAGATACATTTGGTGATACCAATGCTTATGCATTTCACAATCTTTATCCATACAAAGGGAAATTTTATCCAAGAGTAGTGAGGACTCTAATTAATGCTTTCAAGTTAAATAATAATTCTCTTCTTTTAGACCCTTTCAACGGTTCTGGAACTACCACGCATGAGGCTTCTCTTATGGGTATTAAAAGCGTAGGAATAGATGTTACTCCCATGGGAATTGTATTATCAGAACTAAAAAATGATTTGCTTTTTATTAACGATCGGAAATTAAGTTTTACCCCAAAAGAGATTCATGATATTTTGCAGGCAATAGAAAGTAGAAAATGGGAACATTCTGACCCTTTAATTCATAAGTTAATGTTGGCAGTATATTTTGATACTGTTGATGCTTTCGTAAGAACATCAAGATATAATAAAAAAGGGAAATTAGGGTTATTTATTGAAAAGTTAAATTACATAAAAGACTGTCATAAAAAAACTATGGAAATTAAAGAAAAATATAGTCTTAAATTTGAACTTGCTAAAATCATAGAAAGAGATATTCTTGAACTCAAGGACATAGGAGAAATGGAAGGGAAATTTGATGCATGTATTACAAGTCCACCCTATTATTTTTCTATAGATTATGTAGGGAAAGATAAGATTGCTTATGATTATTTAGGTAAAGATGTAAAAAAAATTGAGTCGAAATATCTGGGAATGAAAAATAGCGGATACCCGAAAAATAATTATAATGGATTGCCTTTAAAAGTGGCTATGTACTATGAGGACTTAAAGGAATCAATAAAAAATATTTTCTGGGCATTAAAGTCTGGAGGTAGATTGGCAATTATAATTGGAGATAGTACCGTTAATGGTAAGAAGATTCCAACGACAATAACAACTAAAAAATTCTGCGAGGAGTTAGGGTTTAAATTTGAAAAGTTAATATTTAATCCTCTTTTAGGTGCTCGCAATCGGGCAATAAGAGGAGAAAGCGTGATAATTTGTTCTAAACCAAAATGAAAATAAGAATTATGAAACTTAGAAAATTACTCATTTGTACAGAACCCAAAAATGAAATAGAAGCAGGACTTAAAAGAATGTACTTAAAGAGAGTACAAGAAATGTTCAAAAGAACTTTAAGCATGGAGTCAATCTTTAATATTTTTGATGAGGTTTTTCATGGCTTATCCCAAGCATCAGTTGTAAGTGAAAACTTATATAGTTTCTATGAATCCTTATTAACAATAACATCATACTACCAGCATAGTCAGGCAGGCAGAGGAAGTCTCGTTGCTAAACTGATAGAGGAATTAGGAACATCAGAAAAAATGGAGTTTGAGTTTGCTTTAACAAAACTGCCTCAATGGTTAGGACAAAATATTAAGTTAGAAGAGGCTGAACTGACAAAACAAAAATTTGACATTGTCAGCAAAAGCGAAGAAAATATTGTCTTTTGTGAGTTAAAAATGAAGGTCTACTCTGGCTGTACTGCCGGAAGAATTGAATTGATGGAAAAGTTTAATAAACTCACAAAGTTAATCATCGAAAATCAATCTTTTAGGGATTGTCTTAAGTGCGCAGGTATAACAAAAGTTTTCCTTATAGGTGGAATCTTATTCGATATTCAAGGAGAGCCTGCAACAACGCAAAAAGATGAAGAATGGGGAATCTGTTATAATGGTCTTCTTAGAGGTAAAAAAGACATAATCAAAACATTAAAAGATAAAAAGGTCCAATATAAAGTTGATGAAAAACAACTACCTGAAAAGGCTTTTCTTCTTGAGTTTAAGATTGACGGTATAAAAGTAGATATAATTACTGTTTATGGGAATGAAGTTATCAAAAGCATTTTTATAGGAAAACAAAGGTATGATATTGAACATTTTAGAAAACAATTAGAAGAAATGTTATATGATGATTTATGGTTGGGACAGATAATTACGATGAGTGAAAGAACGGTATTAGACCAAAATTTCAAAAAAAGTAAGAATTTGAATAACTATGTAACTTCAATCTTAAAAAATAATAAAATTTTACAGCAAGTCAAAAGATTCCAATCAAATAGGGAAGAAGAAACATTAAAAGAAGTCACAAAAGAAACAATTGAAATGATAAGACAATACGATAAAAATTTATTAGATATAAGGCCAACCCCTGCGGAAATAATATTAAAGTCATCCGGAGAAAACTATAATATAAGAGATTATATATCTGATATTATTCAATTTTTATCATGTGAAGAAGTCGTTGATATGTTACGAGGTAATTAGGTTATTTTATATTAAAAATTATCATGAGGGTTGAGGACAAAATAAAAGCGTATGAGTTGTTACGATGATTACAACGAAAACCTGACCCTCCTGTAACCCCGGATATTTATCGGTGTAGATTATACTCTGCTATGTGCCATGCTTAATTACTTCCTCACTCTATGTGCTTATGCCTCGAACTCAAATGAATTCACCAACATAAACAGTCCTGTATAAATTAGGAGTGCCTTTTTCAGAACACTATCTTATCTCGGAGATTATTCCTATATAAGGTATATATTATATCCAGATACATCTTTTTTATTCTGTTTACTCGTTTGCTTTCGTCGCAAATTTTATTATCCCCATTTTATTTGTAGGTTATATCGAATAATTGCTATAAGTTAGATTGTTATAAGTAGAGAAAGGGGTTTGGCTTTTTCTATGTTTGTTGTAAGAGACAAAATATTTTCTTTGTTGATATTGAATTGAGAGAAGGCTATCCCATTTAGATACACTTTGATTTGTGCTAAGGAAGAGCAAATAGTCTGGTTCAATTTTATACATAAGGACATATTTCCGTTACACACAGGGGAATATCGCAATTCAATTTTCTTTGGTTCGTAAGTGTAAGAGATGAGGGAGGTTTGCAGGCTAAATTTATCAAAGGGCACTTTGGGATTAATAAATAAAGAACCGCTTTGGGGACAGAGACCGAATATTTTCAATACTGCAAACAGGATACCTGCATGACAATTCATATTCATTATAGGAAACTGGGTCATAGGTGTGAAGTTCAGGCAGAAAGTTTCGCCTGCTCGTGGATGTTCCGCAGAATTATAAGCGTCTGGTCCCGACCAAATCCCATACCAAATGTTCGGATAAACCTCCGCATGAGCAAAGAGTGTATTTTTTAATAGGAAATCCCATGCTTCCTGAGGATTGCATTCTGACCATGCCCATAATAGCCATGCATTAATGGCATACCAAACACCGCCGTTTGTATCAGAACCGGGTTCTAAAAATTTACCTTTCATCGGTGGAACGAGACAGGTAGCACCGAAAGGTTGGGTATCTACACATTTCTCTTTTATGGTTTTAATTAATCCTTTTTTTCCCTTGTTATCTAATAAGTTTGTGAGAATGGCAAAAGGTTGAACATCTAAAAATAAATTTTCATCTCCTAATTTTCTATCTCCTATGCCAATATACCCTCTGGGAAACCATTTCCCGTTCCATAAAGACTTAAGTATTTGCTGTTGTGTTTGTGCAAAACTATTTATCGTTTTCGACAAAGTCGGATTATGGGGTTCTATCCATCGTGCTATTTCTGGTAGGACCATTACAGCCATTGCAGAATTAAAAACGGACTCGCCTCTTAACATGGTAATTGGAGGAAAGGGAGAAAAAGCAAGGAACACATCATTCCAATCGCCTGTGCCGCTACGAATTAATCCATGTTTTCCTGTGGATACTTTGTGTGTCAGATGATAGAATGCTTTTTCAATATGTGCCAGGAAAGTTGCTCCTTGAGAAGAACTTCTATCTCGGAAGGGAACTTCTTCTTGGAGTATTGCCGTATCAAAAGTCGCTCCCAGATATTCCGAAACAGCCCAGAGAAAGAATAAATCTAAATCCGAACTCCATGAATGCACACCTGCCCCTGTTGCCTTTCCATTTCCAACAAGAGCGTAAGGTAACTTTCCTGTTTTTTCATCCTGTAACTGGCAAAGGAAAAATAACATTTCTCGGGCAAGGTCAGGACGCAGGTAGATTAAGGGGGCAATAAAAAACGCCCAATCCCGAGGTGCACCGGACGCACCATGGATAAACCCGTATGCAGAACCTTGGTCGACAAAATAGCGGTTAAAATATTCCGAATATACACACCCGGCTTGGAGGTAATAAGAGTGCCATCGTAATTCTCTGTCAATAGGCATTTCCATTTCGGGTATATGAATAGAAATATATTTTTTATCTTTTGTAATAACTTTTGAAGCAGTATATTTTGATTTATACTCTTTTATTTTTTCAATAGAGCCGTAACCAACTATATATTTCATGCTAATTTCTTCTTCCGCTTTTAGACTTTGCTCTTCTACAAAACTTAGAAGATTACAATACTTATCCGATGTTTTCCTTTTTTGAGAAAAGATATTTTCTTTATAAACCGAATGGATAAACTTTTCAAAAAGATTTTTATTTGTAAATAAGTATTTGGGACTTTGATTATTTAAGGAAGATATAAAAAAAGTATCCACAGGCATAACGGACCAGGAACTTTTACTTAATCGTTCCATTTTTTTGGTAAATTGGACAATGAGGGTATCGTTCTCTATCAAGCATTTGGCCGAATTTTGAACTTTTTTTCCTTTTCTCTTGCGAAGCATATTCCAGAATTTATTATATGGAGGTGTCATGATAAGCCCCGGATTGATTGGAAACCAATTAGGTTCCCATATTGGAATTACAAGCAAGTTTTGAGTTTCTTTTGTAATATTTTGTATTTTTAATTCATGGATAAGTACAGAATCTTTACCATCGGGAGTGGAAAGGGTTTCCTCTACACATAGGCATGAATTTTTGATAATCTTGCGAATATATCCACAACCCCATATAATTTCGTAGTTCGTATTTGTATGGTTTTCTTCAAGGTATGTGCATAATCTTGTTTTATCCGAAAAAATCCAGTAATAGCCTCCCCCTTTCATATCATTTTCAGGGTCATAATAATTCAGGACTTGGGGACCCCTATCCCAAGCATATATTTGCACAAAGCCCTTTGCATGTGCTGTCGCTGTGATGTGGTCATTCCCTACCAGGTGCCATACATCCGTATCTAATTTGTCCTTGGTATTTAGATGATAGCAGGGTTTTCCCTGTTCATCCTTGTCCCAATAACCGAAATTCCCTGCTCCAACATTAGGGTAAACATCAAACGAATATTCAATGGTTTCCGAATTGGAAAAAGATTGCATGAGGTTTCTTATTCAGGCTGTTTTTCTTTTTTTGTGGCATCTACTAATGATTTTACATATCTAACAAAACCGTCTTCCCATTGAGGATTTTTTGCATGCTCTTTCAAATATCGGACAAAAGCAGAACCCACAATTACGCCATCGGATACTGAAGCAACAAAAGAAGCATGTTCCGGCTTCGATATACCAAATCCAACCATTACGGGCAAGTCGGTATATTTTTTTATTCGTTCCACAGAGGTAGAAAGGTCTGCCGCGATGGTATCTTTTTCTCCAGTAACGCCTAATCGCGATACATAATAAACGAAGTCAGAACATTTTTGAACAATGTGTTGTATTCGTTCTTCGGAACTATTCGGAGCTACTAAAAAAACCGTTGATAGATGATTTTTTTCTGCTTCTGTTTTATAGTTATCTGCTTCTTCTATGGGTAAATCCACGCAGAGTATTCCGTCTACATCGATTTGAGCCGACTTTTGTAAGAATGAAGAAATACCCTGCACAAGAATTGGATTAAAATAGGTAAAAAGGAGAATAGGGATATTGGTTTTTTTGCGTAAATTAGCGACCCATTCCAATACCTTTGCAGGAGTAGTTCCATTTAATAATGCGTGATAGGAAGCATCCTGAATAACAGGTCCATCTCCGACAGGGTCTGAAAAGGGAATCCCTACTTCTACAATATCTACACCGGCTTTATCCAATGCAAGCATAATAGGTTCAAAGTAATCCGGTGAAGGATAACCCGCGGTAATATAAGCAACAAAGGCTTTTTCTTTGTTTTGCTTTAATACTTTCAATCTTTCTTCAATTCTGTTCATATTTTAAGTATCCAGTTTGATAAATTTTGAAGCATGTTCAACATCTTTATCACCCCGACCGGAAAGGTTCACAAGAATAATATGGTCTTGGGGCCTACGGGGAGCTTCTTTCAATACATACGCAATAGCATGGGAACTTTCCAATGCCGGAATTATCCCTTCTAATCGGGCACATAATTGGAATGCGTTTAGTGCCTCATCATCCATTGCATAGGTATACTTAACTCTACCGGAAGAATAAAGCCATGCATGTTCCGGTCCCACACTGGCATAATCCAGACCCGCGGATATACTATGAGTAGTTCCAATTTGCCCAAATTCGTCCTGTAGGACATAACTTTGAGCACCATGTAACATTCCGAAACTTCCCCCTGCAAACCGTGCCGCATGCATTCCGGGAGCAATGGCTTTTCCCCCTGCTTCAACTCCAACCATTTCAATATCTTTATCATTTAGAAACTCATAAAACAATCCAATAGAATTACTACCGCCACCCACACAGGCAACCAATAAGTTAGGTAATTTACCTGCGTGTTCAAGAATTTGTTGTCGGGCTTCTATTCCAATTATCTTTTGAAACTCTCGACATATCCATGGAAATGGATGAGGTCCATGAACTGTTCCCAAAACATAATGGGTATTCTTTACATTTAACGACCAATCGCGTAGAGCCTCATTGATAGCATCTTTCAATGTTTTGCTACCCGCATCAACACCTACAACTTGTGCCCCTAATAGCCTCATACGAAATACATTTAATCGTTGTCGCTCCATATCCTCGGTGCCCATGTAAATACAACATTCCAGCCCTAATAGAGCCGCTGCCGAAGCCGTTGCTACACCGTGTTGCCCGGCTCCTGTTTCTGCGATAACCCGGGTTTTCCCCATTCGCTTTGTTAATAAACATTGACCCAATGCATTATTAATTTTATGGGCGCCCGTGTGAGCCAAATCTTCCCGCTTAAAATATATCTGAGCCCCTCCTAAATATTCTGTTAATCGTTGGGCAAAATATAAAGGTGTAGGTCTACCGATATAGTCTCGGGCATAACTTTGAAAAGTCTTTTGAAATTCTTTATCTTCGCGTGCGGAACGGAACACCTGCTCCAATTCCTCTAACGCAACAAATAATGTTTCGGGAACAAAACGCCCACCGAAATCTCCATATCTGCCTTTACCATCAGGATAAGGCGTTTTTTGCTCTGTAAATAAATTCTCTGACAAGGTTTTCATCCTTTTTTCCGGGATATTCTTCCACCCCTGTGGATACATCTACTGCATAGGGGCGGACTTTATGAATGGCTTCAACAACATTATCTATATTTAATCCCCCTGCAAGAATAATAGGTTTCCCTGTGTCTACTGCTTCTCGTGCTTTCTCCCAATTACAAACCTTTCCTGTTCCTCCGTGGTCTTTCCCTATTTTCGCATCCAGCAAATAACCCCGAACTTTGTAAGACAGCATATTTTTTAGTGTGAAATTTTCATCTACAGCGAAAGATTTTATAATGGATTGCCCTAAGGGTATTTCTTCCGGTGTTTCTTCTCCACTCATCTGTATAAGGTCAAAGTAAGTTAAATATTGAACCCATTTTTCCATGGGCTCATTTACAATAACTCCTACTGTGGCCACAAAAGGAGGAATTACTTCCAATATTTCGATAGCTTCCTCAAAAGGCACATAGCGATTTCGAACCTTTGCTTCCGGAGCCATAACAATCCCGATGGCGTCTGCTCCTGCATCACACGCCATTAAGGCATCTTCCTTGTTCGTAATACCACAAATTTTAACCTTCATACTTACCTTTTCCTAAAAGCCATGGGATAAAATCTTCAGGCTTGCGACTGTATAAAATAGATTCTCCAATTAGAAAAGATTGGATACCACATGTATAGAATTTCTGTATTGTTTGAGGATGACTTATCCCGCTTTCACTTACTACAATATAATCCTCAGGAATATCCCTTTTCAAACGCAGTGTCGTTTCAATATTGACTTCAAGTGTATCCAGGTCCCGATTATTAATACCAATAATTTTTGCACCTGCATCTATTGCTCGTTCTACTTCCTTTTCGTTATGCACCTCTACCAGAGGTTCCATTCCCAATTCCCGACCTAAACTTAGAAAATCTTTCAACTGCGTATCTGATAAAATTCAAACGATTAGTAGCAATGTATCCGCATGATGGACTCGCGTCTCATAAATTTGATATTCGTCAATAATAAACTCTTTGCGAAGGCAGGGAACCTGAACCGCCTTATGGGCTTCCTGTAAGTCCTGCAAACGGCCATGGAAATATTTTGTGTCGGTTAATACAGAAATTGCAGAAGCTCCAGCAGATTGATATTGGCAAGCCAATTCCGAAGGTTTTAAATCTTCCCATATAGGTCCTCGTGATGGAGAATGCCTTTTTATTTCTGCAATCAGGGTAGGATAGGGGCGATTTAAAGATGAAATAAAACAACGCGGTTTCTCGATATTTTTTATCTTCTCATAAAGAGAGCCTATCGGATTTTCTCTTTTTCTTTCTTTAACTTCGACCTTTTTATTTTGAACAATTTCATCTAAAATCATATTCTTCTGAACCTTATTCCCCAGTAAAAAACAATAGTATATTTCAAATCTTATCATAAATTCATATCGTTTTATACAAACAAAAAAATAGCAATTATTCTTCGTAGTTTGCTCAAATGATTATGAAATTGGTAAACTTATTACGGAAGGATAAGAAAAATAATGAAATATTGTTTATTTGAAAGGGGCTTTTTTGAATAGAAAGGGCAAAAAGACAGAAAAATATACTCCTGAATTTGAACAGGAAGTCGTGAAATATATTGACCTCGTGTTCAGTGTAGCTTTCCGTCTTACCCGTAATCGGGAAGATGCCCAGGATTTAACACAAAGCACTATGGTCAAAGCGTTTCGTTTCCATGAGCAGTTTGAGAAAGGAACCAATATGAAGGCATGGCTCCTGACAATACTGCGTAATACTTTTATTAATGAGTATCGAAAAAAGTCCAAAGAACCCAACAAAGTGGAACTATTGGGAAATGAACCTGCAAAAAGTGCTTCACCCGATTCTAATGTTCCCGGTGTAATAGCACAACCCGATAGTTACGAACATCTTCTCGAACTTTTAGATGACCCTGTTAGAAAGGCATTGGATTCCTTACCCCAAGAATTTCGTATTGCGGTAATTATGTCGGACTTGCAGGACTATTCTTATAAAGAAATTGCCGATGTAATGAATTGCCCTATTGGGACGGTTATGTCTCGTCTTTTCCGCGGTAGACGCTTGATGCGTGAATACTTAGAAAAGAGTAAAAATGAGGCGGATACATCTTCTCCTCCTCCGAAAACACGCTTGCGTAAGCAACGCACAAAAGTTTAGCTTAACTGAAAATATTAAGAGTTAGTGATTATCCTCTCCGACTATAAGGTAGTTTCCAACCATTATGATATTCACATCCAACGAGAGCATCTGCCTTAGGATTATTAGTTACCTTTTCGGCTACAGGGTCCCAATGTACCTCTGCCTGTGTTCGGAAAGCCAGATTTCCTAAATGAGCCACTGTAGAAACGAAATGGGCTAATTCTATATTCTCAACCGGTTGCTCACGACTTTTTACACAATCAAGGAAATTACGGACATGAGCGGGTCTCGCATCCTTTCCCTGTTCTCCAACCATCTTTTCCAGACTTTTCTTTTTCGGTTCTGGAGTAAGTTCCCAACCACTATCATCTATCACCAATGTGCCTTCAGACCCGCAGAAAAGCATGCCATGAGGTTTCCCATTAGGTCCTATACCTCCTAACATCTGTTGTTCAAAAACAAGATTGTAAGAAGGGAATTCGTATAGGGCTATCTGCGTATCCGGTGTCTCGGAATTATCATCTACAACAAATTTGCCTCCCATCGAACTAACTCGTTTGGGCATTTCCATACCCATTCCCCAGAGACAAATATTAAGTAAATGCACTCCCCAATCGGTCATTAAACCGCCTGCATAATCCCAGAACCATCGAAAATTAAAGTGAAATCGATTTTTGTTAAACGGGCGTTTCGGAGCCGGTCCCAACCACATGTCATAATCCACACCAGCGGGTGGGTCGCTATCTGGTGGATTGCCGATACCACCAACCCAATCCAAATATGCCCATGCACGAACCAAACGAATTTTTCCTAATTTCCCCGATTGCACAAAATCAATGGCCTCTTTATAATGCGTGCCACTACGCCATTGTGTTCCCATCTGAATAATCCGATTATTCTTCTTGGCAGCCTCAAGTATAGCCCGACCTTCATCAATGGATTTTCCTAAAGGTTTTTCGCAATAAACATCCTTACCTGCATCACATGCATAAATAGTTGGTAAAGCGTGCCAGTGGTCCGGTGTAGCCACTAAAACAATATCTACATCTTTCCGTTCAATTACCTTTCGGAAATCTTTCTCTTTATCCGGTTTATGTCCCCGCTGGGCTTCAACAAGTTTTTCTGCTTCCGCAAGCATTGCATCGTCAATATCACATATAACATTACAGTCAACCTCCGGATTTAAAAAGAAAGTGGACAAATCCACTTTTCCTATTCCACCACAACCAATTAAAGCCAAATGGATTTTTTCATTCGGAGAAACATTTTTTGCTTCTTCTTTGGCTTTTTCTGCTTGCTGGGCAAATAAAGAACTTTGAAGCAGACCCATTCCAATCCCTGAAGAAATCAAGGTGTTTTTTATGAACTCCCTACGATTTTGATTATTCATTCTCAACTTTCCTTCTTTTAAAGGTTCATAAATTCCAAAACAAACATTATAATTTATGTTATCATACTATTCAATTAATCATACAGAAAACCAATTAGAAATCCAAAATATTTTTTACGAAATATAATGGTATCACGAATAAAAAATATTTTACATACATTAAAATGGCGGTATACCCATTATGGCTTTCAGTCTATGTGGACCGCTTTGAAAACTTATTTCCTCAATGGTATAAGAAAGTTACAAAACTATTTACTTCCACCTTTTGTGGAATGTCCTTGTTGTGGCTGGAAAGGGTATGGTTTTCGCTATTTAGATTGTGGTTGGTTTATTGTTCCCCAGGTGGAATGCCCTGCATGTCGGGGACATGAAAGACACCGATTTTTTACCCTTTTTTTAAAACGCACTCCGCTATCTTTCCTTCAGAACAATCGGCAAAACACAAAAATACTTCATTTTGCACCTGAACATCATTTTCGAAAAATTTTAGAAAGCCATGAAAATCTTTTCCTCTTTTCAACGGATTATGCTCCCTCTGCTTTGCAACAAGTAGGCCCTCCGCGTTTTGTTGCAGATATACACCATCTTCCTATCAAAGAAGGTAGTTTTGACGGTATTGTATGCCTGCATGTCCTCGAACATGTTTTTGATGACAGAAAAGCCCTCCACGAACTCGAAAGAATTCTATCAGAAGCAGGGGAATTACTCTTGATGGTGCCTTTTATGATGGACCAAAAGGAAACCATTGAATATGGTGCCCCTCGACCGGATATCTTCGACCATGTGCGGGGATATTCTCCTCTGGACTTTAAAGAAAGGCTTGATATGTTCGAATATGAGGAAATCAAACCCGAAACAGTGCTTTCTGCTGATGAAATTATTAAATATAAAATCCCGAATAGTCAGATTTTATATCTGTGCAGGAAGAAAAAATGCAATAAATAAAAATTAATAAAAATTAGCAGAGTGCAATTAATTTTTTACGAAGAACGATACCAGCAGGGGATTTTGGAAGTTCATCAATAATTGCAATGTCTATCTTTTCCGATTGACCATTAACCTGACTTTTTAAATGAGCCATTAACTCCTCAGGGGTTGCTTTCGCATTCTCTCTGAGCACCACAAATATTTTGGCTTCTTTCTCTTTACTTGGTTTTGGAACTGCTATGGTGCAAACTTCTACTACATCTGGATGTTTTAATAAAATCTCTTCCAGCAAACCATAATTCATATTCTTATATCCCTATTAATCCATTTTATAACAAAGACAGATATGTGAATAAACAATATTAATATAATTATATAAATAAAACATCATTGTCAATAATTTATCTGTCCATGTAATTATTATATCAAAAATATACAATTTTTTTCAAGAAAAATTACATCTAAATTTCGAGATATTTCTGAATAAAAATAAATCACTTTTGAAAAAAAACAAACCCCTAAATTGTCCGATTTTATACAAAGCAGTACTCTGGAAATTTACTTAAAATTCGATTATGTTCGGCTTAGAATTTCAGATGATTCATACAATGTCACGATTATCCCATTCTTAATTTTATATAGGTAATAAATCAAGGGGAGGAATTCTTCCCCAGACTTTTTCAATTGTAAAACCTTCCGCATAGAGGACGCCTGCTTGTAATCCACGAAATTTTGCTGTGGTTTCTATCATAATGAATGGGTCGGTTATATGATGTCCTTTAAGCCATTTGTATTGGCTTTCATGACTTGCTAACATTGCTTTTTTCGTCTCGAAATAATCTGTTATATCAACATAAAATTCGGGTTGAGATTTAAGACCTAATATCGTATCCATATAATAGATAGGCGTGATTTTTTCGTGTGCAGGAAATTCTGTTTTATAGTTAGGTAATGTTGCAGAAAAAGCAGCATCAAATACTAATTGCTGTGTGATAATATGGTCTGTCATGTAATCCTGTGGACTGTGAGTAATAATCAGGTCGGGGCAGGCTTTCCGAACAATATCGGTTACTTTGGCTCTCATTTCCTGTGTAAATAAAACCCCTAAGTCGTCACAAACAGGACCCAAAACTTCCGCACCGATAATTTCACCTGCTTTTTTTGCTTCATTATTACGGATTTCTGCTAATTGCTCCATAGGGATGTCTTTCCCGCCCATGTTTCCATTGCAAAGATGAGCCATAAAAACTTTATGCCCCTTCTTCGAATATTTCGCTAATGTTCCACCGCAGAGGATTTCTAAGTCATCAGGATGAGCACCTATTGCTAAAATATTCATTTCATATACCCCCCTCTAATTACATTCGGGATTAAGAGGTCCTGCCAGTTCTTTCAAGAAGAACAAATTGCCGGGGAGGGTAGGCATAAAACTGCTTGGAACCCAAATATTCGGACCATATCGCAATGTAACCCAGAGGCTCATGCCCTGCCACATCATACCTCTACCTAATGTTCCATCGGCGCCGCCAATAATTTTATCTGCTTTCAGAAAAATACCCGGACCAATTGTATTTGCAAAACAGGGAACTAATGTTGTTCTGCTTTTGAAACTGGTGATTGCATTTTGTTCAATAGTTAACGGATGCAATTGGGCTCCGAGCCGATAATCCTGTTTTTTCCATTCTTCTACAGATTTAAATTCCTCCGCAAAATGAGGTTCCCAGAAAGCGATATGGAATACTCGACCAATGCCAAAAACGAGAATAAGTTTGGCACCATTATTTTTCAATTCACCTATCTTTTCCGGGTATTGAGGCAACAGTTTTTTTGTAGCAAAAAAGCGCTGTTTTTCGGGTACTGTTAATTTCCCCAGAGGCCCATAAAATGCATCTTCCATGGCATTCTGAAAAGCCCCTGCAGATTTCGGTGGCAAGGTATTCCCGTTCTTATCACTCCATTCATCCATATTAAATCCCCACACATGTTTGCAATCCACCCCCCATTCTTGAAGGAAATATACAACCCATTTATACATTCCCATAGGACCTACAGGGAGGATTAGAATAACCTGTTTGCCCTCTTCCTTGCCGGCGCATATTTCATAGGCAATCCTATGACCAATCTTTACATTGAATTCTTCCAGAGTTTCGCAAATTACAGGTTCAAAATTCTTATGCCACCATTTTTGCCGTTCTAATACTTTTGATGGTGGATTTGCACAGCATTTTTCAATTTTTTTCAAGTCCCATCCTTTGGGAAAGAATTGTTCAAGTAGTGAACCTTTGAGCGTGTCTAATAAATTCATATCCTTTTCCTTTCAAAACATGTTATAGGTTTAATAATCACATACTTTTTATAAAGTATAAACCCATTTTATATTCCTTTCAAATTTCTGGAAAAGGAAAAGGAATTGTAGGACATATCAAGTATTGCTTGATTCTAATAAATATCCCTGGAATATCCTAATAATGAACCTTATAAATTTGTATACAAAAAACAAAATTCTTTTGCCATTATATATTCATTGGTAGGTGAAAACTATCTATTTTTTTAATTGTCGGATATACCCTATTATTTTGGAATAGAGGCTTCTTCAGGTGTTTCGAAAGTAACCTCCTGTTGAGTAGGTTTCCGTATGGTTGGCAATTCACATTTTTCACTATCACAGTATAGGTCTTGCTGTTCTAATGTGTTTATTTGCTCGAATTGAATAGGTTTCAATCGAGATACTGCTTTATCATAGATTTCCTTGGTAATTTCTTGATACGGTGCCTGAGGATAATTATGTTCTTCTAAAGGTAAGAAGCTGATAGATTTTAATCGTGTTTCGTACAGTTCAAGGATATAAGGAATATCTTTAGCCTCTTCGGGTTTAAAGGTAATAGTGGCACTTACCTGATTATCTGCCCAGTAATATTGCATTTGGGCGACATTTTCAACCTGCTCCCAGATAGATACATCTCTCTTGGAACGAGAGAAATGAGGTTGATGAACAGGGAAGTAAACAACCCATGTGTTATCTCCGTAGACGGACTCCTCAATACGATAACCTGCTTTACGGATGGGTTCGATTAAGGGGCTGGTCTTATCAATTCGTATGGTGCGGTAATAATATTCAGCGTGCGGATAATGCACCCCGGGAGTGACACCCGGAAGAAGGGATACAGTTCCACTGGGCTTGATGCTGGTTTTCTTAATACTTTCAGGTATGCATAACCAGCGTGAATAAATTTTATCTAATTCACTAATATATTTATAGCCTTCATCACACCAATGGAAATGTTCGCGTTTCCCAATTCGTTCGAAGTTTTCTACGATCCCTGATTGTGAAAGTCCAATACGCCGATTACGAAGCATGATAGCATTGGTGCGTTCATTGTGTGTTGGAATAAGGGTTACTGTTTTTGCATATAAATAAGCATATTTTAAGGTTCTTTTATATTCCTCAAAAGAAGCATGTCGTGAAGGAAAGGTTTCTACCAGATTGCAAATTTCAAACGATTCCAGACTTTGTTCGGCACAGGGATTTGTTCCTGCAACATTGGCATCGAGCCAGTTGGGACCATCTTTTAACCGTCCGTAGGCACGGGCATTTTCCAGCCAGAAATAGCCGGGTTCCCCATTGATAGAGGTCTGTTTGCCTGTTTTATGATAACTCATCCCTTCGCGGGCTATAACGCTATTATTAGAAGCCCAACGCCATGCCATCAATCGGTCTTCATGCAATCGTGGGTCTTTCAATTTGAGATATTCATCATCTTCTGGAAAACCTAAAACTAATTCTGCCGTTCTTCGAACCCCTCCTGAAACTACACATTTACCAATGATATTCATCAAGTCGGTTATTTCTGTTGATGTGATAGAATGCCCTATACGCGGTTGAAGCACAATATCAATATTCTTTACACATTCAATTAAAGGTCCGGGGCCCGGGGCTATTCCTCCAAATGTGCGGATAGGCGAACCCATAGGACGAATTCGAGAATAATCTATTTGTGAAGGGCGCAAGCCTTTACCTGCGTAGGAATTTAAAATTACACGAATTAAGTCAACCCAACCTTCTTTGGAATCATCAACGACATGGGTATATTCACCAATCTTGGGTTGATGTATAACAACTTTATGGGCTCCCTTTGTGTCAAAAGCAACGCCAACACCTAACATGGACATATCCATCAGAAAGCAGAATGGTTCTGCAAAGTCCATGTCAATATCTTCCGTTGAAACAAAAGCACAATTATTCAACGCAGCAGACCCACGAACATAGATATAATCGGTTCCCATCATCCAAAGACCCCGTCCCGGGGGAAGAAACTTAAATTCCCACATCAAACGGAACATTTCCTGGGCAGAGCGTTGGGCTTTATCTTTTTTCCAGGGAAGTTTCAGATTGATACAATGGTTCCACTGAATTGTATAACAACCCTCTACGACCCTTCGGATTGTTTCCCAAAATTCCTCTGTCCGTCCACCACTATCAGGAACATTACGCGCATAGGTTCGCTTATAGGTAATATAACCCAGCGGACCCCAATTCGGTTGCTTGTCTTTGTATTGATTAATAAATTCCTCGTCTAACTTAAATCTTTCACGAATTGGAAACAACATAGTTTATTCCTTCCTTTGTTTATCTATTTAAATTTTTATTTTTAATTTCAAACCTTAAAAAAGATAAATTAAACCTTTTTATGTTTCGTTTTTACCCATGGAATTCCGTTTACCATCTCTGTTTCATAATCCACAAAAACATTAGGAAAATGTTTTTGGACTATGGAAAAAACATTACTAAACAGAAGCCTTATTTCCTCTTCTGCTGAAGGGTCTGTCCTCTGTTCAATAACATGTCGTAATGTCCTTAAATTGCAAGACCAACCAATTGTTGTAGCAACGCCCATAGGAGCAATACGCCGTAACCCAGAGGTAATTTGCTTTTTAAGTTCAAAGGGATGTTTATCCAATTCAAAAAGGTCTGAGAGTTCCTTCTGCAATCGTTCCATCTCCTCAACCGTTCGAACAAAAATTTCCATACCTTTTTCATTCTCACGAATATGTGTCGGAATATACATGGAAAGCGTTTCTAATCGAACAAAGCGAAGTGATTCCTGAGATATAGCCGTCCCAGCCCTATGACGGACCAATTCATGCGTAACAACACG
>DAOSUS010000038.1 GCA_035378955.1 Candidatus Hydrogenedens sp.
AAGAAAACACCCAAGCCGAAGAACCTATTAGAATTCAGTCAACAATGACCCCGGCTATAGACATAGAAAAACAACAACAACCTGTTTCTCAGAATACCGTTGAGATTAACTCGTCCTTAAAAGAGATAGAAGTTTCCCAATCTAATGAAGACCAAACCCAAGAAACATTGCCCAATGAAGATACTGAGGAAGAAGAAAAACCATCTCCTTCCGCCGAACCTTTTGACAAGGTTAAATTAGGGATGAATTATGAAGAAGTTGTGAGTTTATTAGGTGAACCAGATTATTTAATTACGCAAAGTAGTGATAAACAGATGAAGTTATATCGTTGGAACCGTGAAGAGAAAGTCCTATATGGTAGATTTGAAAATGGCATATTGAAGCGGTATTCTGGCAGAGCCGAAACAAATGAAAATATCCCTAATCCTTTGACTCGTGAATTGTATGACCAATTAAAAGAAGGAATGGAACTGGACGAAGTAGTGGCAATACTTCAAAGGGCAGGAACCCAGGTTAGTTCTGATAATAAAGGAGGCAATCTTTATTTATGGACAGATAAAGCAGGGTCAAGCTTTTCAGCACGATTTGAAAATAATAAACTGGTAAGAAAAAGTGGATTTTATGTTCGACCTGCTCCTGTCATTGAAAATCAAATAATAGAAGAAACACAAACAGATGAAATTTCAGAAAGCACTGTTGAAGAAAATACAGCAGAAGAAATAGAGACAAATCCTACGGAAGAAAAGGAAGAGGAACAACCACAAACCGTAGAGGAACCTATATATCAGCAACCTAATCGTATAACCCCACAATCTGTTAATAGACAGCAAATGCAGACAAAACCTGAAAATCGAAGGATTATATATGCAGGTTCTCCAAAAAAGTATTCAGATGAAAATGATTTTATAAAGCAATCTTCAATAAGAAGAAAAGTAAAATTACCCAATTATACATATCAAATAAGAGACGGTTCGTATGAAATTAGAATATATAATCCTTTAGACACATCTGTAAAAGTCGGACTGCGTTCCGGGAAAAAAGGGAAAGATATATCTATTCCCGCAGGGGGTGAAAAAACAGTGAAAGTTCCACGAGGAAATTATCAGTTTGTTTATATCCGGGATGATGCCCCTACCGAACTCCAGCAAGGAGGAACGGTTCAGATTGATGGCTTATTTGTTGGTGACATTGAAGTCATGCTGCTTAAATGATACCTTTATTTAATTTTCAAGGGAATAAATATGTTGAAAAACACGGATATAAAAATTAAAGCCGTTGCCTTATACTTTATTCCTGTTCATACACGAGTTCCCTTAAAATTTGGAAAAGAAACTTTAACAGAAGTTACATGTGCCCGTGTTGCATTGCGAGTAGAAGATAGAGAAGGGAATTCTGCCATAGGTTGGGGAGAAACACCTTTAAGTGTCCAATGGGTTTGGCCCTCTGAACGACCTTATGTGGAGCGTTATCAACACATAGTCTCTTTTACACGAAAAATAGCTCATCTCTATAAAAATTTCGATGTATCTGGACATCCCATTGAAATAGGTTATTCCTTTATTGAGCAGGTATTGCCTCGTGCCTTAAAACAGTTCAATTCCGGGAGTATGACTGAGGCTATGCCCCGTCTGGCAGGATTGGTTTGTTGTTCTCCATTTGACCTTGCCCTTCATGATGCTTATGGAAAATTACATCAAATACAGATATATAACACCTATAATGATGAATTCATGAATTGGAATCTCGCTGAATTTATAACCCCTGCTATAGATAAAAATATTTCTTTTTCTAATGTATATCCACAACAATTCTTAAAATTTCCATTACCCGAAAAAATATTAGCATGGCATTTAGTAGGGGGACTGGATTGGCTCGAGGAGGAAGAAGTAACAAAACGGATAGCAGATAATTATCCATGTTCGTTAAGAGGATGGATACGACAAGATGGATTGAAGTGTCTAAAGATAAAACTTCGTGGTAATGATGCAGCCTGGGATTATGACAGAATTGTTCGCGTTGGAAATATAGCCCTGGAAGAGGGCGTATGGTGGTTAAGTGTGGATTTTAATTGTACTGTGCTTGATGTAGGCTATGTTGTAGATATTCTTGACCGTCTGATGAGGGAACATCCGCGTATTTATGGAATGATTCTTTATGTTGAACAGCCCTTCCCTTATGAATTAGAAGAATATCCTTTTGATGTTCGACCTGTTTCTGTAAGGAAACCATTGTTTATGGATGAAAGTGCCCATGACTGGCGGGTAATCCTTCGTGGAAGAGAATTAGGTTGGTCGGGTGTTGCTTTGAAAACTTGCAAGACACAAACAGGTGCTTTGCTATCTCTATGTTGGGCAAAGGCGCATGGCTTACTTCTTATGGTTCAAGATTTAACCAATCCGATGTTGGCTCAAATACCCCATGTCCTTTTAGGTGCCCATGCAGGGACAATTATGGGTGTGGAAAGCAATGGTATGCAGTTCTATCCAGAAGCCAGTTTACCAGAAGCAAAAATTCATCCAGGGTTATACCGAAGACAGGATGGTTGCCTAAACCTAACAACTTTACAAGGTCCAGGTTTTGGTATGCGTGTAGAGGAAATAAAACGAGAACTGCCCCATACGGATTTGGTATTAGGGGATATTGATGTGTAAGTCTTTCATTATTTTCTTGAGAGAAGGATAGCATAAGATTTTTTTAAGAGATGTGTTTAATTCATTTCCGAGGACAATCAAATCAGCAAACCGACTTGATGGCTGAATATATTTGATATGCATAGGACGGACTGTATGGATATATTGAAAAATGACCTGTTTTAATTTCCGTTTCCTTTCAGTTAAGTCTCTATCTAATCGTCGGATAAATCGCAAATCACTATCCAGTTCGATAAATATTTTTAAGTCTGCAATATTGCGTAATGAAGGATAAAGTAAAGTATGCAAGCCTTCTACAATTAGGATTGGATGGGGCTGTATCAGAAGCGTCTTTTTCTTTCGTGTATGAGTTGCAAAATTGTATTGTGGAATATGGACGCATTGTTTTCTTTTTAATTGCGATAAGTGTTTAACCAGCAATTTATAGTCAATAGATTGGGGGTGGTCAAAATTATACTGCTCCCGCTGTTTCATAGAAATATGCGAAAGGTCTTTATAATAATTATCGGAAGAGATAATAACAGCAAAAGGGAAGAAAAACTCCTTTAAACGATTTGCAATCGTAATCTTTCCAGAAGCAGAACCCCCGGAAATTAAAATGATGTATGTGCTTATATCATCCATTCTTTAAAATTCTTCCCAAACAATATATAGAGAAACGCAGGAACACCAATCAATGTTGTAATTATACCCACAGGTATCTCCGTGCGGAATAATTTTCTGGAAATAATATCGCAAAATAGCAGAAAGATAGAACCAATTAAAGCACTGTATGGAAAGACCCACCTGTGTGATGAACCTACAAAATAACGGGTGATGTGTGGGACAATTAATCCAACAAATCCGATAGGCCCTATTTCTGCAACAATAACAGCAGTCAGAATAGAAACAATAATAAACAGATGTGTTTGCAGTTTTGCAATAGTAATCCCCCGTGATTGAGCAATTTCTGCATCAAAAGTATATTGGTCTAATGCAGAACTATAACTCCACAACAAGAAAAAAGCAGGTATGGAGATAATAGATACTACGATTAGAGACCGATACCCTAAAACCTGTGTAGAGCCAAACCACCATCGTTCCATGAATACCAATTTATCAGGAGATGCCCAATAACGAAGGATAGAAATAAAAGCATTTGCTAACATTCCCAAAGTTATCCCACAGAGCAGAAGCAATGTGGCCGATATTTTTTGCTTTGTTTTTATTAAAAGTAGAATAAAAAAAACTTCTCCAACAGCAAAGACAAATGCGAACAAATGGGATAGAGGTATAGGAATAGTAGAAATAGACGATAAAAACGAGTTCATACCCAGAAAAGATATATAAGCCCCTAATGAAGCAAAACTGGAAGTTCCTAATGTATAAGGTGTCGCAAGAGGGTTCCGCAACAACGCCTGAAAGGTTACTCCTCCTATAGATAGTCCTGCACCAACAAGAATGCTTATTAAGGTTCGTGGGATGCGATGAAAAAGAACAATTTCTATTGCCAGATTGTTATTAGCTGGGTCATAGTGTCTTATTTCCTGCCATAATCTTAAAGGAGAGATAGGTTCATACCCGATGAAAATACTCAATGGAATGAGCAATGAAAACAATAAAACGAAAAAGAAAAATTTAACTTTATGACCCTGTTTCATGGATTTTCTTTCTGTTCTACTTCAATAAGCAATCCTTTGGTAAGAGGGTGAATACCTACCCAGAAGGATGTATTATAAGCATTATTCAAGTTATCTATTGTGAGGGTTTCCTCTGCGTTTCCTTGAGCGATAATCTGATGACTCGATGATAACAGGATAAATTCATGGGCAAAGCGTGCAACTATATTAATTTCGTGAGATGCAATTACTACCGTATAACCTTCTTTACTCAATTTCTGAAGATGGTGAAGTGTCTCTGTTTGATGAGGCAAATCCAACCCGGATAAAGGTTCATCCAATAGAAGTATTTCAGGCTCTTGAGCTAGAATACTTGCGATAAGTGTCCTTTTGCATTCTCCACCAGAAAGTTCTGAGTAAAGACGGTCTTTCAATTTGTTTAAATTCATAATATTCATGCATTGCTCTATAACTTCATAATCTTTTTGAGTAAGACCAGAAAAGATAGGCTTTCTTGGAAAGCGTCCCATGGCAATAATTTCAAAAACAGTTAACGGAAAAATCGGAAAAATATTCTGGGGCAAAAAAGCAATTTTTTTTGCTCGTTCCCGAGCATGTAGAGAACTAATAGGTGCCTGATTTAAGAATATTTTTCCCTGTTTTGTTGGAATAATACCTGCTAATAACCGTAAAAGTGTGCTTTTCCCAGAACCATTAGGACCTACAAGAGCAGTTAATTTCCCCGAAGCGATTGAAAATTGGATGTTTTCAAATAACCGCTCTTCGGTATGATAACAAAAGGATAGATTTTCTGCTTTTAGAACTGGGTTCATAACCCTAATTCTACTTCGGGATGTAATAAAGTCGCAATTTTTTGTGCAATATCACAAATACGAGGTCCAGGACGCATACCATAAGATTCAAGAATAAAGTAAATACGACTTTTTTGAATTGCAGGAACAGAATCCAATGCTTTCCAATCTAAAAACAAAGCATCCAATTGTTTTTGAGTAAGATTTTCACCACAACGAAATTCAACAATCACCTCCGGTGCTTTTGATAGTACCTGCTCTGATGAAATTTCCAAATAATTTTGTGTTGAGTCTTCAAACACATTTTTACCCCCTGCTAATCTTAAAATTTCCGAAAGGAAGGATTGCCCTCCGGCTACTTGTATCGATGACAAATCACGAGGTTCCCTGCCTACAACAAGTAATGTGGGAACAGGGGCTAAATTTTTTGTCATTTCCTCTAACTTTTGAAAATTGTTTTTCATTTCTGTTATGAGATATTTCGCCTTATTCTTGGTATGAGTGATATCCCCTATGAGAGTAATACCGTCATAGATTTGTTGCAAAGTGTCCATAGGTATAGAGTGATATTGTATGCCCAATTGTTGAGATAATTCTTTAAGTTGTGGAATTTCGCCAGAAACAATAATTGTGGCAGGTTTTAACGAAGTGATTTTCTCAAGATTAGGTGATAAATAACTTCCGATACGATTAATATTTTGGGTCTCTGGCGGATAATCATCAAAATCACCAATTCCTTTCAATTGCTGATTTGCTCCAAGTGCAAAAATAATCTCTGTAATATTAGGACCAATCGAAACAATACCGCTTTTTTCAGGGCGAGAAGAACAAGCAATGCCGATGCAGATTAAAGGGCAAAAGACGATGGAAAAATAGAAAACTTTTAATCCCGTATCGAAACGGTCTTTACAAAAAAACAACATCATATACTACCTCTTAACCATAAGTATGAAACCGATTCTAAACCAGCCCATGAAATACCATAGCCTATATATATTATAATCTATTGATTTTATAAAATACATATTATATAGAAAATTATATAGAAAAGCGTTTTTGCTTGTTATGGATTAATTCAAGGCAAGGTAATATCAGAAAGGATTGTAGCATAACGATGGAATTTGTAAAGAAAAATGATTGGTATCCCCTGAGTTTCCTATGGAGAAAAAAATCGTGGGATACTTGGGACCCTCAAAAAACTTTTCAGAAATTAGATAAAGATATTTCTGAAAAAGAAAAAAAAGTTTTGTGGGTTCGTTCCTTAGTAGAAGAAGTAAATCGTATTTATTCTCACCGTCCGGGGTTCTCATATTGGTCTCAGGGGGAATTGCGTTCCCTGGAAATAATTACCGAGGTATTCCGTTACATTATTCATTATTATAGCCAGCAAGTAAAACCATTACCCATGCTGGATTTGGGCGAAAGTCTGGAAAAGGAATGGGGCGACAAAATCATTCGATTATTAAACGAATGGTTAGATGAATTTCCACCAGAAACTTTTTATCGGCAGGGAGTAGATGCAAACGCATTTTTTACAAAAGAACCTCGTGGAAATTCTCAATACGAAATTTTATGGCAGGAATATCTCTTAGGGTGGATTACAAATCAGAATCCTGCGGTAAAAAAATACAAAATTTTGTTTGATGATGAATCATTAAAAAAAAGACAGCCTTTATATCCCGATTCTATTAACAAGGCAGAGTCCATTATTCAACAATGGCCACCTTTGAAAGAAACAAATCGCTCTTTGTGGGATACGCTATGGGAACCTATAAGGGCATGTCCCAATTCTCTGGAAGAACAATTAGATTATATTCGTAAAAATTGGAGTTTTTTTCTGCCTCCCTCTTTACTTACAGAGTTAAACTTTGTATGGGGTATTATTCAGGAAGAGCGACAATGGCGTGGATTTGGCAAAGGTCCTGTGGATGTCCTTGATTTGCGAGTATTAAAAGGAATGGGTTATGAGGAATACGAGGCGTTTTCACCTGACCGTGATTGGATGCCCAATCTGGTTTTAATTGCCAAATCTATATATGTATGGTTGTCCCAGTTATCGAAAAAATATCAACGAGAGATAAAACATCTGGATGATATTCCAGATGAAGAATTAGACCAGTTAGCACAATGGGGGTTCTCCGGATTATGGCTTATTGGAGTATGGGAACGCTCAGAGGCGTCTAAGACTATTAAACGGTTAACAGGAAATCCAGAAGCCTTAGCCTCCGCATATTCCCTGTTTGATTATGAAATAGCACGGGATTTGGGCGGAGAGGAAGCATTAAAAAGATTGCAAGAACGAGCCATGCAAAAAGGAATACGCCTGGCAAGTGATATGGTGCCAAATCATTTTGGTATTTATTCCCGTTGGATTATCGAACATCCAGATTGGTTTATTCAGATGCCTTATCCGCCATTCCCTTCCTATCGGTTTCATGGCCCAAATTTATCCTCACATCCGGATATCTGTATTCAAATAGAAGATGGATATTGGGACCGTTCCGATGCAGCAGTCGTATTCAAATGGCAAAATTATCGGACGGGTGAAGTAAGGTATATTTATCATGGTAATGACGGGACACACATGCCCTGGAATGATACCGCACAATTAAATTTCCTTATGCCCGAAGTGCGAGAAGGAGTAAAAAGAAATATTCTTCATGTAGCGAGAATGTTTCCTATAATCCGTTTCGATGCGGCAATGACCCTTACAAAACGGCACTATCAACGATTATGGTTTCCGGCTCCCGGCGAAGGTGGGGCAATCCCATCCCGTGCTGAATGCGGTATGACACGCGAAGAATTTGATAAACATTTCCCGAAAGAATTCTGGAGAGAAGTTGTTGACACAATTGCCGAAGAGGCTCCAGATACTTTGTTATTGGCAGAAGCCTTCTGGTTATTGGAAGGTTATTTTGTGCGAACATTAGGTATGCACCGCGTTTATAACAGCGCCTTTATGAATATGCTTAAAATGGAAGACAATGCCAAATATCGGCAAACCATTAAAAATGTATTGGAATTTAGTCCCGCCGTATTACAACGATTTGTTAATTTTATGAACAATCCCGATGAAGAAACGGCTATTGCCCAGTTCGGTAAAGATGATAAATACTTTGGAATTGCCATGATGATGGTAACCCTGCCCGGCTTACCTATGTTCGGGCATGGTCAGATAGAAGGGTTCGCAGAAAAATATGGAATGGAATATCCGCGTGCCTATTGGGATGAAACTCCGGATGAAAATCTTATCCGACGGCATGAAAGAGAAATATTCCCGTTAATGAAGAAAAGGCACATATTCAGTGGTGCTCAACATTTTGCCATGTATGATTTTATTACCCCTCAAGGTTGGGTAGATGAAAATGTCTTTGCTTATTCAAACCGTTCCGGTTTAGAACGAGCACTAATTCTATACAACAACGCATATATTACAACACGGGGTCGTATTTATCGTTCAACATCAATTAATGTAGGACCCGCAGATAATCCCAATCTCATTACACGAACTTTAGGCGAAGCATTAGGATTAAAATCTACACCGGGTATTTTTTATATCTTCCATGATTTGCGAAAAGGATTGGATTATATCTATTCCGGGGCTCACCTTTGTGAACATGGGATTTATTTGGAACTACAAGGTTATGAATATGTCGCTTTATTGAATTGGCGGGAAGTTTATGACCGCGATGGTATCTGGAGCAAAGTTGCGGATATTCTATCCGGTAAAGGAATTCGAGATATAGAAAGTCTATATCATGAGTTCCTGTATTCAGATGTGATAGGACCCCTGGAAGAGGTTATAAAACCGGAGTTTATAGGTCCATTGATAGATGGAGAAGAAGTAGATGAAGAAAAATTATATACGGTTTTAGAACATTTCTGGTCTGCCTCCGCGAAAAGAATCCAATATCCATTCCCTATAAGACCATGGGTTGAACATTCTGTAAAGGAGTGTATGGATATTCATCATAGATATATTGAGTTTTGCAAATTGGGAGATATGCCCGAAATAGAATCCTATCTCGGCACACGACTTGCATTTCATAGTCCAGAACAGAGGAGATTATCGCGTATATTTACAGTATGGAGTTTGCTTCGTAATCTTGGTGGACTTTCTCTTATGTTAATAGGTCCTCCTTCGTATGAATCTAATGAAATTGCTTCAATAACTGCCCAATGGCTAAAGGAATGGCATTTGACCGATGTTATAGCAAGAGGTTTCGCTAAATTGGGTCTTGATGAAAATTCCGCAAGGAAAGATGCCGAACTTGTTCGTATTAGCATTGAACATTCAACACATTTAATCCGATTACAATACGGTCCCTGGGCTCCTTATTTATATCCTATGTTCTCTGATAAAGGAGTTCAACAAGTTCTTGGAATTCATGAATATGGGGGACGAACATGGTTGATAAAAGAAAACTTTGAAGATTTGCTTTTTATGCTTTTCGTTGCATTATGGTTATCTCGTTATCCGTGGAACGATAAAGCCAAAAAAGAATTATATATTTGCCTTGAAAACATCCATGAATTAATAATGTCCGCCTCGGAAACAGAATACGATTTCAATTGGCTTTTTGAATCAATTAAATAGATAAAGACTTACTTGGGAATGGCAAGATTTTTATTTGCAGTATTCCAGATTTTTAAATCGTCAAAACAACCCGTATCATCAAACGACCCCAATCCAATTTTTCCCTTTACAAATGTTTTATCTTCTGTTGCCATAATGGGCTTTTCCATGTCATCATAATAGACTTCAATCTTTCCCGTTTTTGTATCACGTACAATCGTTATCTGATGAAAATCCTGTGCCCAATCAGCTCCTTTTGTGCGTTCTTTTGCAATAGATACCCGAGGTTCATTATTTACAAGAAAAATAGAATGGGCATGGTCATCGGCTTTTGTTGCAATGTGTACATAATAAAAATGGGTTGGGTCCTGATAACCAAAGAAAAAGCAAAGGTCGCGATGTCCATATTCTTTTCCCGTTTGTTTTGCACGAACTGTAAGAGTAAAATCTTCAAACTCTACATCCTTGATTAATGCAATACTTTTAGGCGAACGAACTGCGGGTTCATACTTGCTGGGACCTGTTAAGCATAAAAGATGATTGCCCTTGTCATCTTTTGAAACAGTCCATGCATTCGAATCCGTCATTTCCCAATGCTGAGAACCCTGCTCAAAATTTTCTTCAAAAATCGGTTTGTTCCCATCATTAGCAAAAGAGTTGGAATTCAGAAATCCGATGAAAGAAAGATTCAAAAAAGCGATTAGCAAAATATAATATTGTTTACACTGAGTTTGGATTTTAAACATTATAAATCTCCTTAAATTTCTGTTTTATCATTAGATAGATTATACAAAATCTTCTATAAAAAAAGCACTCACTTCCGAAACGAAAAATCTTGATTTTTTGGAAATAACAATAATATAATAAAATCCATAATATTGTTTCCTTTTGTGATGGGGATACAATGATATAATCAAACTTTATAACGAAGGAAGTAAGATATGAAGAAAAAAGGTTTTACTCTCATTGAACTTTTAGTTGTGATTGCCATTATTGGAATTCTGGCAGCAATACTGTTACCTGCCCTTGCCCGAGCAAGAGAAGCAGCAAGGCGTTCCAGTTGCCAGAACAATTTAAAACAATGGGGACTTGTCTTCAAGATGTATTCTAATGAATCGTCAGGAGGAAAATATCCACCGATTCAAATAGAGGTAGCACAACGAGATGATAATGGCGCCTGGGCGTCTTTTATTGCTGCGGGACCTCGTGTGAAGTCTATTTACCCCGAATACCTTACAGACCCGGCTATAATAATCTGTCCATCAGATGCACAAGAAACACTAAATTCATTGAAAGGTAGAAGTTATCCAAGTTTGGGAATAACCGAACAAGATTATCATATCGGTTATTATCTAAATTGGGATGATGGTGTTTCTGCAATTGATTCAAGTTATGCCTATTTTGGTTGGGTATTTGACCGTTTAGAACAAACCCCAGAGTAATCAACTACAGTAGGTGCTATTCCAAGTTTACAATTAATTTTCCAGGTGATAAGTGCCAATGTGCCTAACTTAAATAGTTCAACAATTGTTCCCAAACAATTACCTTTTGCAATTCTTCAATTAATTTCTACTCCGGGTGTGGTTGCTTCCTTAACCAGTCCACCGGGACCTGACCCCAGTGTTGTATCTCGTGCAGCAGACAGCGATGTAACGGGCACTTATATGGTTGGTGAAGGAAATGGAGGTGGAAATACGCTTTATCGTTTGCGTGAAGGTATTGAAAGATTTCTCATTACAGATATTAATAATCCAGCGGCTTCATCGAAAGCTCAAAGTGAAATTTTTATTATGTTAGACCAATTAGGTACATCAGGCACAGCTGTGTTTTTCAATCATATTCCCGGTGGTTGCAATGTGCTATATCTGGATGGTCATTGTGAATTCATTCGCTATCCAACTAAAGCCCCCGTTAATGAGGCTGTTGCTAACATAATGTCTTTGTTTGTCGTTACATGAAAAAACGATTTGGGAATAACAATTTGATTTTTTGGGTTTCATTGTGTTAAACTCAAAAATAAGTCAAGAAATAATTTTGTAAATAATACTTGACTTGTAAGTATAAAATATGATTTAATAAAAAAATTGTAGCCGTGAAGGATGCGGCACAATAAAGAAAGTTAACCGTAAAATACGAACCCAACATAAGGAGGGAATGTATGAAAAAACTTATTACACTCACAATGATTGGTTTACTTGTTTTAGTAGCAGTGCCTGCAAAGGCTGCAAAAGTTTGGGATGACATGTCCTGGTGGGGAAACACAGGTGCAACACCGGAACCTGTAGCAGATTCACAAGGTCGTTCAGGTTATTGGTGGTGGCCTAAAGAAGCGGCTTCAAACAATAATGATTCTGAATTATGGGGCAATCGTGGTATTGTCTATAGTCAGTGGCAGAAGCCAGCTCCTCCTGCTCCTCCTGCTCCTACTCCTCCACCACCAGCACCTCCAGTTCAAAAGAGAACAGCCCCTGTATTCAACCATGTGTTGTTTGATTTCGATAAAGCAATTTTGAAACCCGAAGGAAAAGCAGTTGTAGACGAAGTTATCGCCTACATGAAGAAATATCCGACGGACAAAATTACAATCGAAGGTCATTGCTGCAACATTGGAACAGATGAATACAATATGGGCTTAGGGCAACGCCGTGCTGATGCGGTGAAGAAGTATATGGTTGAAAATGGTATTGATGCAGGCCGCATCACAACCATTAGTTATGGTGAGAGCAGACCCGCAGTTCCCAATGATACACCGGCGAATCGTAAATTGAATCGTCGTGCTGTATTCGTAATTACAATTGGAAACTAATACCGGGACATGGTATAAAACGGAAACTTTCTAAGTTGTGCCTGAATATAGGTAGGCACGCTGAAAAGCGTGCCTACTTTTTTATTTACTCGTTATATCAGAAAAATAAATCTCTTTTATTCGTTTATTGATATATCTATTGCTTTATTGCGTCAGGTTTGCAAATAGAGAACAATATAAAACATAATATCATCAATATTTTTCCTCTCTTTTTTTTACAATGAACTTTTTAATTTATGAATAGAGGTGTTTTATTTATGACTATTTTTCATCCAGATGAAGATAAGGGAAACCAATATCGGGAACTATGGACGAAATATGTAGGTCGCGGACAACAAACCTATACCCCATCTCAAATTGTAGTTGATAAAGCACAAGGGGCATATCTATGGACCCTTGATGGACGCAAATTAACAGATTTTACCTCCGGTGTTTTGGTAAGTAATCTGGGATATGCTCATCCTAAGTTTGAAACGAAATTTAAGGAATATTACAAACAATTGCCAAGAAATACCTATAACATGATTTCACCAGTTCAGGTGGAGGCTTCAAAGAGATTGATTGAAAGTTTTGGATATTCCAAAGCACAAAAGATATTATGGGCTGCAAGTGGTTCCGAAGGAATTCAAAAAGCAATGTGGTCTGCTTTGCACCGTTACCCAGAACGAAATATTATTGTGGCGACAAGACATGGATTTCATGGTAAAAAAGGATTAGCGGCAGATGTAACCGGGGATACCAGTCCTAACCCCAATGTCCGTTGGATTTCTTTCCCTATGGGAGAAGGTTACGAACAGGATTTTTATGAAAAGGAATTAAATCAACTTTGGGATAATCATAAGGGAAAAATTGCTTTATTAATTACCGAACCCTATTTAGGAGCGAAAGGTTCTTATCATCCTCCGAAATGGTATCATCAACTATTACAACATTGGTGTAATGAACATGATATACCATTTATTTTCGATGAAGTCCAGTCTTGTTTTGGTAGGACAGGAAATATGTATGCATTTCAAACCTATGGTGTTGAACCCGACTTGGTAGTATTAGGAAAAGGAATGGCAAGTGGTGAACCTGCATCGGCTGTTGTAGGGCGAGAAGATTTAATAGAGGCATTAGACTACGGTGAAGCATCAGATACTTTCAGTGGAGGGAGTTCAGCATGTTGTGCCGTATGTGCCACTATGGATGTCTTTGAAGAAGATAAAATTGTTGAACATGTAAAGAAAACGCAAGGAAAATTGAAAGATATATTAATGAAATTAAAACAAGAATTTCCTTTTATTATGGATGTAAGAGGAGAAGGTTTTGTATACGGCGTTGACTGTGTATCCCTGGAAATTGCGAACAAGTGTGTATTGGAAGCATATTACGGAACTGGAAAAGAAGGCGTGCACTTTTTGGGTCCTTTAGCCAAAAAAGTTATTCGTATAAGTCCTCCATTGATTATTACTGAAAAAGAATTAGACCATGCCTATCAACTTTTAATCTCCGCATGGAGACGGATATAGCAAGGATTTTATGAATGGATAATCTCGGCAAAGAATTAGCTAGATTGATGTGGCAAGTAAGTATTTTTACAGAGACGGTTGCTACTCTGGGAATGGAAAATACTCAAACAAAAGAGGACTTTTCTCCTGTTACCCTTGCAGATTTAGGGGCTCAAATTATGGTTAGTCATTGGTTAAATACACATTTTGAAGGAGAGCCACTAATTGCAGAAGAAACAGTAAAATCTTTGCCCGAAGCGAACCGTGATGTTTTTATTGATAAATTAAAAAATGTATTAGAACCCTTTTTAGAAAAATTAAGCCAAAAGAAAATAATAGATTACCTTGAATTAAACTGCTTTTCAACGAAAAAAGAATCGTATTGGGTGTTAGACCCTCTGGATGGAACGAAAGGGTTCATTCGGGGAAATCAATACGCCATTTCATTAGGACATATCAATAAGGGGACAATTGATATTGGAGTTTTAGCCTGTCCCCGTTTGCGTTTGCCCCATTTATCCGAAGAAGATGACCGACAAGGTTGTCTATTCTTTGCAGAAAAAGGGGAAGGAGCATGGGTGCAACTTTATGATTTTTTCTCTGTCCCTATTCCTATTCATGTTTCCCAATGTAAAAACCCCGAAAAAGCCATATTATTCCGTTCTTACGAATCAAAACATACCGATGTTGAGAAAACCAACCGATTTTGTGAAAAAATGGGAATGAAATTGTCTATTCCTGTGGATAGCCAGGTAAAGTATGGGTTATTAGCATGTGGAGAAGGTGAAATTATTTTACGATTTACTCCACCTGACAATCCTAATTATCGTGAAAAAGTATGGGACCATGTCGGAGGTGCCATCATTCTCCATGAAGCAGGAGGAAAAGTAACAGATGTTTTCGGTAAAACGTTTCAATATAACGGAGAACCTTTACTAAATAATTCCGTAGGTGTTTTTGCGTCCAACGGATATTTGCATGATATTGGAGTAAAGATATTGCAAGAGATTATGGGAGAAATATAGGAGAGGAATAAATGAAAATTGCAGTTGTTGGAGCAGGTATTGCAGGATTGACCTGTGCTTATCAACTTTGTTCGAAACATAAAGTCTATGTGTTTGAAAAGAGTAATCGCCCGGGCGGTGGTATCTTCTCTATTAAGTATAAGGAAGGGAATATAGATAATTATGTCGATTTAGGTTTTAATATTTACAATCGTGCTCATTATCCTAATCTCGTAAACTTACTTGACCAATTAAAACTCCGTTCCCAAGAAGTGCCTAAAAGTGTAATTATTAATCACCCCAATAAAAAACTATACTGGTGTTTGGGAGATAATGAGCAGAGTTTCTCCTCTACAACGGCATACCTGAAGCCAATAAATTACAAAGTTTATTCTTTATGGCGGAATTGGAAAAAACAATGGAAAGACTTTTTAGAAAAAAAAGATTTAAAAACATCTTTGTCAGAGTATCTTAAAGAAGAAGGTATTTCCCCAGAGGTTCAAACAAAATTCGTTTTACCATTAATACAGTCTTTCTGGTGTGGGTTAAAAAGCAATTTGAGTGATATGCCCGCATATTTCCTCTTTTCATATTTAAGCAAATTAGGATTATTAGAAGGAGATGAAAATGCCCAATGGCGTATTGTTCGTGGGGGTGGTTTTCGAATTATCAGTCAATTGGTGTCTTCTCTAATTAACCCGGTCCGATTTCAAACAGAGGTTGTTAAAATATTTCGCCGTCCAGAACATATTGAGATAATTACAAAAACAGGAGAAAAAGAAACTTTTGATGCAGTAATTCTTGCTGTACATGCAGATGATGCCCTGAAATTATTAGAAAAGCCTACACCCTCTGAAGAGCAAATCCTTTCTTCTTTCGGATATGAAGAATTTGATGTCGTGGTTCATACGGATGAAAGATTTATTCAAACCCCGTCAAAGGAACCAGCCTCATGGTATATTCAAGTTAGTGATACCCCGAACAAAATTCCACCTGTAATAACCTGGAATTTAAATCATTTGCAACAATTATCAATAAAAACAAACTTGTTTCTTACCTTTACCCCTCAGGGCAATAATGTGCCAAAAGAAAAAACAATGACCGTGTTACACAGGAAAGCCCCCAAACCTACATGGAAAATGCTAAGTGTTCAAAAAAGATTTACAGAAATTAATGGTGTTTGCAGAACATATTTTTGTGGAGATTATTGGGGTTGTGGAACGCTTGAAGATTCGCTTGAAAGTGCATTAGAAATTGTTCCATTGATTGAAAAACAACAAGCCCGTGCTCAAACTATATGATGAGTAAAACTACCGTTTCCGTATTCGGGGAGCATGCACTTTTATATCCGGTTGATTTGAATTATCGTTTTGGGGCGTTGGTGTGTTTTCAGGATTTTTTAGGGTAGATGTTTTATTCAAATATTCTTTCCACCAATCTGCCCACAACTGAGGGTTCGGACCTAAGTCTGCCCCTGTTCTTTGGCGTAATATCGAAGAAAATTTTTGAGCCAAACCAGGATTTCTACTCATTACTTCTATTGAAAAAGGGACAATAATTTCAAGAGGATAATTACATATTCGGTCAGAGATATATTCAAGCACCCGTTGCGATACCGAAATCTCACCCAAAAGAATCCGTCGAATATACTCTTCCGCCGAACTACCCCCATACTCTAAAATCGCATAAGCCGCTGTTAATGATACAGAAACAGAATTATATTGTAATAGTTGAACCCACTGTTCTAAGGATAAACAATGGGGCATATTGGCAAGAGATTGAACGCAAGTATATTGAATTTCTTCCGATTGTGTTGCTTGTATTTCATTCCACAATATCGGGACAGATTTTTCTGATTTTATTCTTCCTAACGCATAAATAATGGTTCGTTTCTCCACCAAGTCCTGAGGATTTTCTTGTAGAGACGCAATCAGATTTTCTTCCAGTTCCTCTTTCAAATAGGGCAAAATTTGGTTTATTATCAGAGCCTGTTCGGGGGTTCCTTTACCGAGGTAATGTATTATTTTTTGAGTAAAACTCTGTGAGTCATTAGCATAAAGTTTTTTACATGCTTTTAACCTCATTTCGTCAGATAGTAGAAGAAAAATTTCCTCAAACTTAGGTGTCATATTAACGCCTTTAGAGGCAATCAATTGTTCTTTTAACAGAGGTTCTGATGTTTGGGAAACAATAGGATGTGTAGATATATCATCTTTAAATAACAAATTATCAAAGTCAAAGGAAGGAGGCTCTGAAAAAGTCGGATGTAGTTCAAAAAGGACAGTTTGTTGTAACTGCTTTAACCTTTCGATAGTTTGTTCTATATGAGTAGAATGCAAATCAGTTTCTAATGATGCCGTATTACTTTTTATTTCTTTTAATTCCTCACCGTAGGCGGAAAAAACAACAATGGCAGAGAGAGATAAAAAAAATAGAAGAATAAAGAATATATAATTATTTGAGATTTTGGACATGCAAAAAAATTTGTTCTTAAATTGGAAATTATCACAAATATTTCTTGTATCTAATTTTAACATGGAATAAAAATACAATGAGAAAAATATACTTATAAAATTATCTTAAATATTGTTATTAAAAATAATCCCCTTTTTATTCACTATAATACATTGCAACCCAAAATTTATTCACAGGATAGATTTTTAATTTATCAGGTATCGTTAAGGTCTTTATTACTTTTTCATATTTGCGTGGAATTAAGATAATCCGTTGTGTGTTGGTTTTCTCTGCTAAAAAGTTTGTAATTGTTTCCATAATATTTTTCAGGGCTGTTTGGGGGTCAAGACCTTGTTTTTCGGGCAATTCTTTTTCGGGAACAGGTATGTGTGTATAAAACTCAAAACCATTGAGATTATTTGATTTTATACAATAGAATTCCGGTTGATGAAATTGACTTAATAAAGGCTGTATATCATTGGCTAATTGCTTCATATCTTTCTCATTGGGATAATAGGCAGAAAAACCTTTGGCGGATATAATAAGTACAGAGTTAATTACCGCTATAATTACGAGTTTTTTCACAGAGATAAAATTGCATTCCATAGCACTCTGCAATACTCTACCCATCATTATGGTTAGAGGTATAAAAACGGGAAGTATATACAAAGTTAACCGAGACTTGCTTACTAAGAAAAAAATAAATGGAAATACAAAGCTGGCAATTAACAAAAACCATTGAGGTTCAGAACACGAAAAAGAGAAATATTTCCCATTATCTTTCTTGTTTCTGTATAAAGCATAAAGTAATAGAAATAGCCAAAAACCTGTCCCAAAAATAACAGGTAGGAAATACATAGGAAAAACCTTATACCATTCCGGATTTCTGTCAAATTCACCTTCAGCAAGCCTTCCCACTGTTTCGTGAAATAGCCAGTACTGTAATAGTCCGGGATATTTTATATTTTCCTAGAAATACCATGCAATACCTACGATAAGAAAAATAAATATACCAATGGGCGAGATAAAATACCATAATTTTTCTTTATAAACAAGCCACCGCCATAAACAGAAAGGAACTATCCCCATCAAGGGTATAAAACCCATAGGACCTTTCGTTATACAACCCAAACCTATACCCAGCCAGAATAAATATACAAACCAACGGCTTTTTGCTTGGTAGGCTTTCCAGAAAGCGAAAAAAGTTAGGGAATGCCACAAAACAAGAAGTGTGTCCGTCGATATAGAATTAGCCCCTCCCACTAAAAAAGGAGAACATGAATATATAAGAGCGGAAATAACTCCTGTAGGCAAATCCCATAAAGATTTCGCAAAAAGATACACAAAAACCACTGTAAGAATAAAAGCAGGGATAAGATAAAAACGAGCACCCCATGTGCTATTATCACCAAAAATAAAAAGCCCAGAAGCAATAGCCATGTAAGTTAATGGTGGCTTTGTCCAATGATGTTTCCCGTGCAATACAGGTTCTAAAAGATTTCCAGACTGCATGGTTTCCCAAGCACACAAAGCATACCTGCCTTCTGTGGTTTCATATAAGCCACGACTTCCCTGAAATAAGGTTACGCATAAGAACGACAAAATTAAAGCAAAAAAAAGAAGTGAAGATGTTTTGTTAGAAAGTATTTTTGAAGATAAATTTTCAGAAGACATAATTAAAATAAGTTTAAGTTAAAGTTAATGAAGGAAATTATAAAACTTGTCTATAACGAAAGTAAAGTATTATAAGTAATACGATAAAAGTGAATTATATATTTACAGATACCCTTGTTTTTCCAGTTGTTCTTTTAATTCCGCTGGTAATGTCATTGTGTTTTCTGATGTAGGTATTTCCTTTTTGTGAGAAGTACTCTCAATTGGTTCCATTAATTCAGAAACAATTTCAGGATGTCTTTCATATACATTGGTTAATTCCTTAGGGTCTTCCGTAAGATTGTATAATTCAATTTTATTTGTATTTCTGTCCAATATAAGTTTCCAAGGATATTTCATAATTCCCTTTAGGTTTAATCCCATATCTTTCCATGGACCCCATGTAACCATTTCAATCCTTGTGCTTTTATCTTTTTCTTCTAATAGATTGTAACCTTCGAACTGTGAAGGTGGAGGCAAATCAACCAGAGAAACAACTGTTTTCGCAAAACCAGCGATAGAAATAGGTGTATCTATTTTTTTAGGTTTTATTCCTCTCCCATGAATAATTACAGGCACACGAATTTGTTCTTCATAAAGAGAAGTTCCATGTCCAGCCCCCTTATGTTCCCAAAATTCTTCACCATGGTCTGCAAGAATGAAAAAGATTGTATTAGGATATTTTTTCTTTATGATAGTTACCAATTTCTCCACTTCTGCATCAGTAAATCGTATTTCTGCATGATACCTTCTTCGGAGTTCCTTTTTTTCCTGTTCTGTAAAATCATGAGATGGAGGTTCCGAGCGTTTTCCAAGGTTGTAATATACAAGTTCCATTAGGTAATTAATAATTACATTGGGCGCTATATATGTCTTATCAACAACGGCACCATCTGAATTCTTTAGTAAATTTAAATATTGAGACGGTGGATTATAAGGTAGGTGGGGGTCCATAAAATGGCTATAAAGAAAAAAAGGACGCTTTGTTTTATTAACAAATTGAATGGATTTCTCCGTTACAAACGAAGCCGGTGCATCATTTTGGAAAATAAAATGGTCCTCACGAAATCCCTGTGCAAAACCCAATAATGGAGCCAGGTTAGCGTTGCTTTGAACTGCGTATGTCTCATATCCCTGTTGGGATAAATATTCCGGAAGGGTAGTAAAGGTATCGTTCAGAACATCACTTACAGGTGCATTGGGGTCCTCATTTCTAACACTATATCGAACGCCATGTTTTTCCGTAGGTAAACCCGTTAACAAAGTTGCCATTGTAGGCTTTGTCCAACTGCAAGGTGTTACCGCACAAGAAAAATATATAGATTTTTGGGCAAGTTTAGATAGGAAAGGTGTAATGGGGTTAGGTTCTACATCAGGATTAATACAATCTGCCCTTAATGTATCTATAAGTATAAATACAATATTAGGCTTTGAAACATAATTTTTTTGAAAGTAGTATCCAAAGAGGATAATTACACTACCTATTGCAATGATAAATATTATTAAAAAAATTTGTCTAAAAGACATAACAAAACGGATTAAGTTTCTGTTTCAATTTCAAGGTCATAAACGAATGTTTGTTCTCCCTGTAGAGGGCATTGCACCAACCATCTGCCTTCGGGGGACATTATTCCGGAAGGACAATTGATTACACCATGTTCAGATGCAGAATTTACAGTTACTATGTAGCATTTACTTTCCCGAGCCCTTAGTCGTAAATTAATATCATAATAAGGAAGGTAAGTCTGGTCTATGCCTGTGTTTATAAGATGAAAAATAATCTGTGCCCCGCGTTTTCCCAACTGATACGATAACCTTGGGTCCGGGTATGGACCAAAACCAGGTGCCACCCATAAATCATTTCCCAACAAACATCCAAAATTTATTCCCTTATACTTAAATAATCGTAATTCTTCACCAGGACGACACCATTTACGGTCCTCTTCTGTTGGAACCAGTTTTTCCTGTGTTCCTAAAAGTTTCCCTTCATCTGTATAAATTCTCGCTTGAATGTATGTATTCCCATCCATTCGCACACCCGTTCCTATAATGCTTGAAACATAAGATTTTTTGCATGCTGAAGCGATTTGTTTCCATGCCTCTGTAGTTCGGGTATCACTAAAATTGTTGTTATATCCTGTTAAACTCATTTCAGGAAAGATGATAATATCACAATCTCCCTTCTGTATATGCTCAAGTATTTTAGGAAGGTTTTCTTTCTTTGTATTTGCCACTTTCATTTGAACGCCTTTAATTCTTAATACAGTCATAGGATACTCCTTATTATTTAAATTCCATAAATATATTATCTCAAAGATAATGAAATGATTTAAATTTATAAAATTTATCTTCATATACAAAATAACATTATTCTTATTTAGAATATGCCGTTTTATAAAATTTTGTCAGTGTTTTTCTAAATTCCCAAAAAAATATTTTTTGAAAAAAAGTTTGTATAATTTATATAAAAAAATTGATATACATGACTATTTTTTTATATTATATAATGTTAGAGATTTTGTAAAGGTTGGTATATGAGTAAATTTGCATAAAGACTATTTAGAAGAATATATTTTTTACTAAAGTGATAAGAATAATTATAACAGGAAGGCTGTAGACAATTAGGATATAAAATTGCTTATTAATCAACCCGAAAATAATGACCCATTAGAAGCCATAGAAAAGGAGATTATTGAGTGGGGAAGATATTATGGAGAAATTTATCTCCGTTTTTCCCAGGTAATAGACCGTCTAAAGGATAAACTTCCCCGGTTAAGAATGCTTCTGAGAAATCGCAAGAATTTAAATACATATTTTCAAAGGGTTCAAGAGACTTTATCGAAAACAACCACGCGAGAAGAACAATTTTTGTTACAGAGAAAAGTTCTAAACCAGGTTCGTGAGATGCGTTCGGCATTAGCCCATTGTTATACCGCTATAATTGCTTTTGAAGATGCTTTTGACCGAACAGTAGCGATGATAGAAAGATTTCCTGAGGATACTGTCTCTTTGACAACTGTTTCCCCGCAATCAACTGAGAAAATGGTTTCTGAAGAAGAATTATTACAAGAATTGCAAAAGGTTCATGGTTTGATTTCGGGTATTGATGCTGTTCAACGGGGTGTCGAATATTCAGGAGATTTAAAGAAAAAAGAAGAAGATAATTGGGAAAAATTAAGAATTGGGGATATCTTGCTAAAAGAAGGGATAATTACGGAGGAACAATTGAACAAAGCTCTTATATATCAAAAACAAAGTAGTTATAAAGAACATCTGGGAACGGTTTTAGTTCGATTAGGTTTTGTGGATGATACAACAATTGCAAAAGTCCTCGCAAAACAGAGTGGCTATCCTTTTATAGAGGATTTAAGAAAAGAGATTGTACATTCCATAGCCTTAAGAGTTATCCCGGAAAGAATGGCAAGACAACATGAATGTATGCCCATACAAATACGAGGAAATACTCTTCGAGTGGCAATAGCCAATCCCTATAATTTATTAGCATTTGAAGATTTAAAATTGGCTTCGAATTGCACTCTGGATATTATAATAGCCCCACGAAATCAGATTATTTCTATGATACAAAGATATTATGCTTCGTAGTAAAAAACAATTTATCTCAAAATGATTTTTTAATCACGATGTATATGGCTTTCTAATATCAGACGATTACGAGCACTCAGAATACGATAATCTTCTATATGAAAATCAGAAACTGATTCGATAAGAATCTCTTTCTGGAATTCCTTCTGCAAACTTTCAAGAAGAGGTTCATTTTCTTCTCGTAATCTTTTCGCAATATCAGGGTGGGTTTGAAGTATAAACTTTTTTTCTTTATTGACCACAAACATACTTTTTAATTTGCGAAGTATATCTAATAAAACCGTCGTGATAGATTTTATATGTCCCCGTCCATAGCAATAAGGACAGGGTTGAGATAATGTTTTGATTACATTTTGTTTTAACCGCTGTCGCGTTATTTCTATCATACCAAGTTCACTGATTTCAGATACAGTGATTCGTGCACGGTCATTTTTTAGTAAATTAATAAAATGATTTAAAAGCTTTTTGCGGTTCTGTTCTAATGCCATATCAATAAAGTCAATTACTATAATTCCATTCAAGTCCCGAAGCCGTACCTGCCTTGCAATTTCTTCCGCTGCTTCAAGATTTGTTTGAAGAATTGTCTCCTCTAATTCCTTTTTCCCTGTAAAACTTCCCGTATTCACATCAATGGCGACCAAGGCTTCTGTTAAATCAATTGTAATATACCCGCCTGATTTGAGTTGCACATTGCGTTGGAGAATTTTATCAATTTCCCGTTCAATATTCATTTTTTCAAATATAGGGTTTTTTAATTTATAAAGTCGCACCCTTTTTTTAAGTGCAGGTTCGAGTATATCGAGAAAATTAATGATTTTTTCATACTGGGAAGAATTGTCTATAGTCAATCGTTGAATTTCTTTTGTAAATCGGTCCCGAACAATTCGCAATATGGGATTTAAATCCTCCCGTACAAGCCCAGTTCTTTTCAATGTATGATACTTTTCATTAACTTCTTCCCATACGCGTAGCAAATACATAACATCATTTTCTAAATCCTCGCGAGGTTTATTTTCTGCGGCTGTTCTAAAAACAATACCCATTCCCTTGGGTTTAATTTGATTCATAATTTTCCGTAATCGCTCCCGCTCCTTTTCCGATTCGATTTTCCTCGAAATACCGGTAGCATTAATAGTAGGGAATAAGACTACATATCTTCCGGGAATCGTTATAAATGTAGTAAGTCGAGCTCCTTTATTCCCTATTTGGTCCTTAACCACCTGGACCATAAGATTTTGATTTGTATGGAGTATATTTTGAATTCGTGGCGGACCTGTTACCGTTTTCCGATGAAGAGGACGCGGAACCATTCCTTCATCAAGAATAATATCTTCAAAATCTGTAGATATATCCGAAACATATAAGAAACCATTTTTCTTTATGCCTATATCTATAAATGCTGCCTGAATACCAGGGATAATAGAGTCTACTCTCCCTTTGTAAATATTCCCAACAATAGACGGAGCTTCAGCCCGTTCTATCATCAATTCGGTTAATTTTTGATTTTCTAATAAGGCAATGCGAGTTTCCAATGGTTCTACATTTATTACTAATTCTTTCATAACATTTTATCCTGCAAATAAATAAGATTTTTCCCGAGGAACACTATATATTAAACCTATACCCGTTATACAAGTAAGATAAAAAGAACGACCCCAACTTAGAAAAGGCAAAGGCAACCCAGTTACAGGAAGTATTCCCATAGTAATAGCAATATTTATAAAAATATGAAACAAGAATATTATAGTAATCCCTGTAATCAATAATTTTCCTTTCAGTTCCGTAGCATATATTGCTAATTGCAAACATCGAAGAAGAAATAATCCATATAAAATAATAAGTAAGGCAGATTTATAAAAGCCATGTTCTTCAGCAAATAATGAAAAAATGAAATCCGTATGGTGTTCAGGTAAATATTTTAATCGAGTTTGGGTTCCCTGACGAAATCCTTTTCCATGAATTCCACCACTTCCGATAGTAATTCTACTTTGATAGGTTTGCCATCCTCCACCTTGTATATCTGCTTCAGGATTAAAAAATGTATAAATCCTCATTAATTGATGGGGTTTAAGAGGTAAAAAGTCAGGGTGTTCACCCGCCTGTATTTGTTCTGGCGTAAGACTATTTACTTCAAAGAAAATAAAGCCAATTAAGATAACACCAGCAAGAACAGTTGCCAACCAATGCCATACCCGACAACCTGCTATCCATAACATTATCATCGTTATAGGAACAAGACACATCGCAGTTCCAAGGTTCGGTTGCAAAAAAATTAAGATAATAGGAACCCCAGAAATTATAAAAGTTAATATATACCAATGAAGTTTTTTTATCTTATCACCAATTTTTCCAAAGTACCATGCGAGTGTAAGTACAATGATAATTTTATTTATTTCCGATGGCTGAAATCGTATAGGTCCTACGGGTATCCATCGTTCACTCCCTTTTGCCTGAACACCAAAAAACAGCACAACAACAAGAAATAAAATGGAAAGAGAATAAAGAATGGGAGCAGAAGCAATTATAATTCGGTAGTCAATCATTGTTAGGAAAAACAAAATAGGAAGGCTAATAAAAAAAATCAAAACATGTTTTACAAAATAAGAATAATCCTCATTTTGACTGGCACTATACATATTAACCCAACCGATTACAACCAGCATCAGCATTAATAGAAAAAGAACAGGGTCAATACGATTTAACCTACGCCAGTTTATAATATGTACACCACCATCTTCTATTTCGAACTGTATTTTAGGTGGATGAGTTATGTTTTCTATAGAACTCAATGTTGAACCCCTTCCGTTGATTCTTGGGCTATGAGTTGGACATCTTGTTTAATTTCCCGATTATAAAAGAAATGAATGACTTTTTGTGCTAAGGGTGCTGCCGCAGAAGAACCATGATGCCCATGTTCTACAAGTATACATAGGGCTATTTTAGGCTTTTTATCTGTAACCCCTGCTATAAACCATGCATGGTCTTTCATTTCCCAGGGGATTTCCTCTTCGCTTTTGTATTTTTTATGATGTTCTAAGGACATAATTTGAGCAGAACCCGTTTTACCAATAACGGTAATTCCATCAACTTTAGCAAGTTTACCTGTCCCTGCCCTTGCTTCCCCTATGGATTCAACACACAATCTCATTCCATCTATCACTATTTCTAATGTCTTCTTTGAATATATCTGTTCTTCAGGTTGAGGCGGGACAAAGTCAGCATTTAAATGAGGATATATCCGATGTCCCCCGTTGATAATAGTTGCCATCAACACGGCATTTTGTAAAGGTGTTGTAGCACAACTTCCCTGTCCAATACTCAAATTTACAGTATCCCCCGGATACCATTTTTGTTCCCATATAGGTTTTTGAGCATTTATTTTTGCTTTCCATGCACGGTCTGGAATTAACCCCGACACTTCACCCGGTAAATCAATACCTGTTTTTTCTCCCAGGCCTATTTTGTGGCAATACTCTGATATAGCATCAATTCCTAATTTAAGACCTACATTATAAAAAAATACATCACAGGAATAAGCAAGGGCTTCACGAACTGTAACCGAGCCATGCCCATACTTCTGCCAGCATTTCCATTCTCTACCGGTCCCACCAATTTTGAATGACCCCGGACAGAAAAAGGTGGTCTTCGGAGTAATAACCCCTTTTTCAAGAGCAGTTGCAGCAAGAAATACTTTAAATACAGAACCGGGCGGATATTGCTCACTTATGGCACGATTTGTCATTCGATTAGGTTGGTTGTTCTGTAAAAGTTCCAATCTTTCAGCATCTTTCCCTTTAGTAACAAATATATTCGGGTCATAATTAGGACTACTTGCCATTGCCAAAACGGCTCCTGTGTCTGCGTCTAAAACAACTATGGACCCCGGTTGACTTGCCAGCAAATCCTCGCAGAGTTTTTGCAGTTCAATATCCAAAGTTAAGACGAGGTTTTTACCCGGCGTTGGTAGTTGACGAAGCCCTGTCTCTTCAGTTAATAAGTGCCCTCGTGTATCTTTTCGAACAAGAAGCAGATTTCCATAGCGGTCTGTGCGTAATTGAGGTCTCCCGGATGCATATTTTGTAACGGTCATATATCCGTCAATTCCTTTGAGAATATTTTCATAATACCGCTCAATTCCAGTCCTTCCAATAAAATCACCAGGAAAATACTTTCCTTCATATAGAACCAGTTCATCACTATTTGTTTCATTTATATACCCGATAATCTGCCCCGCTGTATTTCCTAATGGGTATCTTCTTTGAGGTTGAACGGTAACATATACCCCAGGAAGTTGAAAATTATTTTCCTCAATCCGTATCCAATCAGAACGAGATATATCTCTTTTGAGTGTTATTTGCGTAAAAGGTTCTGTTTTAAAATTTTCAACTTGTTCTAAAACCCAGAAAGAAGGAACATTAATAAGTTTTTCTAAAGTTTCTGCAACACTTTTATATCGGTTTGACGGACAATCTCCGGGAACAAATATCACATCTGCTGAAGGGCGATTATCTGCCAAAATGGTTCCATCTTTTGTAAGTATTTTCCCACGGTCGGCTTTCATTCGTTGAGGCCAGATACGATTATTTTCTGCCTTTTCTCGATAAAGTTCCGCATCTCGCACCTGTATCGTCCACAAACGGAATATGAGAATTGCCATACTAAAAATTACAAGGAATATGACCAATGAGAAACGGTAAAAAAAATTCTTTTGTGTCGTATGGTTCCTATTCATATTATTTCCCCGGAGAATATGCTGAGAAAAAATCTGTAAATCGGAAAATCTGTTGTAATAACCAGAAAACAAAAGGAGTCATTAATGCACTATAAAAAGCAGATGGCACTGTGTTTATAAAAATTACATAAGTAAAATTTGTATAAGGGTCCTGAAGATATACAATTATATTAAATAAGATACCATGTAAAATAGCACCACCAAAAACCAATGCCGATTTAATAGCCGGATGTTCACTGATTAACCGCCCGGATAATTTACCAAAAATAAAACCTGTAATCACAAGACAGAGGATATGATGCCCCAGTGGGGTGTTACTTGCAATGTCCTGATATATCCCGGCAAATAAACCTGTAAACATAGCCCGCTCTTCACCATAGAATAAAGCAAAATAAATTACCATAATCAATCCGAGGTCAGGAGTTACCCCCTGAACCCTTAATATATCCGGCCAGCCGGTTTGCAATACAGAGAGAATTAGAACAATTATTATCCAGATAATATGATTAATGTTCATGGATTAAGACTCTTATTAGGGTGCTAACAATTCCTGTATTGGGGTTTGGGATTCTGTTTTCTCATTATCTATTTTCCCTTCATTTATATGGGCATTATCATAATCCGCAATATTCAATGGGTCTATTTTGTCGAGTATAATAAAAACACAATCCAGTTTATATGGGTCTACTATGAGGGTTATATCGGCACTTTTCCATAGTGTTCCCGATTCATGAATTGCCTGAATAATCCCGATAGGCAATCCCGGTGGAAAGGTGCTTTCCGAACTGGTGACTACATAATCTCCAACACGAACTTTGTCATATATATCAATATAATTCATGGTGCAAATTTTGCGTAAATCCCCAGAGGGATAAATGACACCATCATAAGGGTGTAATCTTTCGCGTTGTATCATGGCTCCAATTCGGCATTCACGATGATGTAATGTTGCAACGACGGACGAAAATAGAGAAGTTTCTATTATAATTCCCACAACACCTTCCGGGACCACTACAGGTTGAGAAATAGAAATGCCATCACGGGAACCGCGGTCTATTCGCAAGGCTCCTTGATAAGTCTCTAAAACATTTGCCTGCAATAATTTTAAGGACTTCCATTCCTCCGGAAGAGTTGCCATTTTTAGTTTCTTCTCCAATTGATAATTTTTTTCCCCTTTCTCAATAAGGGCTAATCGTAATCGAAGGATGTCCTCTTTCAATGTTTTATTTTCATTTTTCAAATAATCGGTTTCAAAGAAAACAGTCACAATATAATCTAAAAATTTTCCCGTTTGTGCTTTTAAGCTTATTAGAGGATGGGTTGTTAAATAAATTCCTTGTTTAAGGAAATTACGGATAGGAGTTGAGGGTGTTTCTGTAAGGAGAGAGATAATACATAATAAGCATATTACCACAAAAATAATGGTTGACCGATATGCTTTTGATGTATCTAATGTATTCATTTTTTTATTAGATTTTAATATATATTAAAACTTTTTACCCTCTTCTCACTTCATACAATTATGTTACAAGAACAAGTTGAACAAAATTAAAGTTTTTCTTCGGGGTAGTTTTTCAATTCTTCGAGGAATTTTCCTCCACCAAGCACGACTGCTGAGAGAGGGTCTTCTGCAATAGATACATGAAGCCCTGTTTCTTTAGAAAGCAATTGGTCTAATCCTCTAAGGAGAGCACCACCTCCGGCGAGGATAACGCCACGGTCCACAATATCTGCTGACAATTCAGGGGGAGTTCGTTCAAGTGTATAACGAACGGCTTCTATAATCTGGCTGACAGGGTCTTTTAAAGACTCCCGAATCTCTTCCGATGTGATTGTAATAATTCGAGGCAATCCCAATACCTGGTCTCTTCCTTTTACTTGCAATTCAAGTTCTTGTTTCAAAGGAAAAGCCGAACCGATAGCTATTTTTATTTCTTCTGCAGTTCGTTCCCCAATCATCATATTATACGAACGTTTCATGTGATTAATAATAGCCTGGTCCATTTCATCACCCGCTGTGCGGACAGATTTCGAAAAGACAATACCCCCTAAAGAAATTACGGCTACTTCGGTTGTTCCCCCACCAATATCTACAATCATACTTCCTTGAGGTTCATGAACAGGTAGTCCTGCTCCAATTGCTGCTGCCATAGGTTCTTCAATAATATATACCTTCTTGGCACCGGCTTGCATAGCACTTTCCGTTACCGCTCTTCGCTCTACAGCTGTTATGCCCGAAGGAACGCCCACGGCCACACGAGGCCAAATGAGCCGACGGCGGTTATGAACCTTCTGAATAAAATATCGAAGCATTTGCTGTGTCGTTTCAAAGTCTGCTATAACGCCATCTTTCATTGGACGAATAGCTACGATATTGCCCGGAGTGCGACCAATCATATTTTTGGCTTCATTCCCTACTGCTCGAACCCTTCCGGTATCTTTATTAATTGCTACCACAGAAGGTTCACTTAAAACAATACCCTGTCCTTTTACATAGACAAGCGTATTGGCTGTCCCTAAATCTATAGCCATATCGTGGGAAAATAACCACGGTATTTGTCGAACCATTTGTAACACAGGATTTTTCTCCTAATTTTTTTTGTTTATTAAATATTACGATATAAGAGAATAGAGTCTTTAAAATTTGAGGTTTTATTATACCAAAATTGTAAAGTTTTTTGTAATTGTATTACCAACTTAATTTGCACAAAAAATCCATTTTGATATTAATTGCTCTATGAAAACAATTTATGC
>DAOSUS010000039.1 GCA_035378955.1 Candidatus Hydrogenedens sp.
CATGGTCATTAAAATTGTTGGGTCCTGTGGCACAAGGGACATACCGATTAGAGCCCCGTTCCTCAATGCTGGTTCGGACGAGAGGACAGGGAAATGCGAAGGTTGTAGTAACAAATGCCTGGGTAAAGACAGGAACGAATTTACAGATGGAAATAAATTTAGAATGATGGTTTAAAGTCAATTATTCTTTGCCCTTTTGTCGAATAGAAAAGTTTTTTTGAACTTTCGGGGAAATGTTAATCGTTTCCCCTTTTTCTTTTTTGAGGGAGGCTTCTTTTTTGCTGGTTTTATAAGGAGATTCTCTGTCACTTAATTCATACCCCATAGAAACTCTTTTCATCATTAATTCTTCTGCAAAATCATCCTGAACAATATTCCACGGAACAAATTTTTCCAGTTGTATAGTTAGGTAGTTATAACATTCTTCGTTTTTTAATTTTTGGGATTGTGCCTTTTGAAAGAGAAGTAATAGGTATTCAAAGTCTTCCAATCCATCGCGAAGCCGTTCCAATCGGATAGAGTGTAAATACGAATCTTTTGCGGGGTAAAGCAAAGTGGTCATTTGCAAAGTATCCTGAGGTTGAAATAGGAAGGTTTCCATGTTTTGAGGTCGTGAGATAATATTGCCCCATGAAAGGAGAGGAGTGAGAATGATACCTCTGAAACCATAACTCCAGCATATCCATGGAATAATACGGGATTCAATAGGTGCGGTATCATAACGAAGAGACGGATATTGTTCAGGATTAAGCCATAACCAGGGTGTAATTACAGGAGCCATGCGGGGTTCTTTATTCTCCTCATTCGAATTTAATCGGATTTCTTGAATATACACGAATTCTCCTTTTTTAATTCGAGGAAATTCAAAACGGATAGCAGAGAAATCAGGATTGTATTTGAAAGTTCCATACGAAATAGCCGGTTCAAAAAGGGTTCCTGCTACATGTTTCCAGTTTACAGAGGATGAGAGAAAATGTATGCTATCTCTTGATGTCAAGACATCTATGGATTGAGGAATTTGTGTGGGACCCCAAATAATGGTTATTTTTTCGCCTATTATTTTATCTTTTAATTGAACCTCTAACCATTCTTTTTTGCCTTCTTTCTCAGTAGGAAAGGATAGCCATCCTGTGTATAAACAGGCGTCTATGGCTTGCCATGGAGAACATAAAATAGGGGGATACGAGCCGGGAATAAAGCCAGTGGTTGAAGAAGAGACGGATTTAATAGGAAGAGTATTTTCATCTGCGATAGACAAACCTTTTGTCAATCGCTCCATTAATCCTGGGGAAAAAGAAGAAAAAGGTAAAGCCCAGATGTCTGTGTAAAAATTATATTGGGGTAAGGGGAGACCACATAAAATTCTTACTACAAAAAAAGGAATTTGTTCGGACAGAGAATTTAAGTATCGCCGCAATGCGTCATGTTGTCCAGCATCTTTGGGTATAAAAAAAATAGTTCCCATAGTAATATTATTGATATTCCTTATGTCGTTTATCATATTCTCTTCATTTTGGGATGGTGTACGGACAGTTTCCAGAGGACCCGGCGGCAATAACAAAGGTGTTATATCTATAAAATTTTGAGAATTGTATCCCTTGATATGATGAACATAGTTTTTCCACAAACCTTCGGGAATAGGAAGAGTATTCGTGTTAAGGTTTTGTTGATAAGAACCTAATGAAGGATTAAGCCGTTTATCGTATATGAAATTGAAAAAGTTTTTCCAGAAATCATCAGTTGATGAAGATTGGGGGTTTGTTAGCAATAATGTTTGCCAATCTAAAAAACTAATAGCATTCAAAGAAGGTGTTTGCGGAATTTCAAAATCAAAAACTTCAATGGAAACAGGAATTCGCTTCAATTTCTTTTCTTCTACATTAATTTGCAACTCGGTTTTATAGTTCCCCGTTTTTATTTCTCGTGGAATTTTGAAGGTTATCCAGAAAACAGCCTTTTGTCCTTTTAAGATACCCAACGGTTGGAACGGTCTTAATATATCTAAAAATATGCGACTTCGGTCCATACCCCCCTGAGGAAGAGGAACACCTTGAATAGGTAATATCTGATATATCGATGGATTGGGAAATTTTTCAGGCAATTTGTCGAAGGAAATAGATACATTATTCAGGTCATTTTTATCAGCCAAAATATGGACCTGAAAGGATTCTTCTTCCCCTTTTGCAGCAAAGATTTGTGCTTCATAATGGGAATGAGGAGATGGTTGTGCAAGATTGGTAGATACCCAGGATGGCTCAATCCAGATATCTGCACCATGAATAAATGTATTTAATAATAGGAGAATATTTATAAACATTTTTATAATCTTTTAGTTGTTATTCTGACTAATTGCATATTATATAATAACTGTAAATAATCGAGATTTGGTAAACAAAAAAATAAAGGGTTACGAATGGAAATAGAAGAGTTTTTAAAAAAGACGAAGGAAGAACTTGTAAAAGAAATATTTTATTGGAAATCACAGGCGGAAGAGATAAAAAATATTTTAACAGGTAAAGGAAAGAAGTATTATACCCTTTCAGATTTACAACCATTATTCCAAAGTATGACGGCTATTGATACAGCAGTATATGTATCGGATATGGATACTTATGAGATTTTTGCTGCAAATGAGTATGTAAGAAATTTTTTGAAAGATGAAATTATAGGAAAAAAATGTTATGAAGTTTTACAAGTAGGACAAACATCACCTTGTTCTTTCTGCACAAATGACCGTTTACTTAATTCAAAAGGAGAACCTAATCCACCGTATGTTTGGACTTTTCAAAATACAAAAACAGGTTCCTTTTTTCAATGCATAGACTTTGCTATTCCATGGGAAAATGGGAAGATGGTAAGAATTGAGGTTGCCATCAATATAGACCGACTTGTTAATATTCAGAAGGATAGGGATACTCAGATTTCACTTACAAAAACGATTATTGAAAGTATTCCTCAGGCAGTTTTTTGGAAGGATAGGAACGGTGTATTTTTAGGTTGTAATCATCAATTTGCCAAAGATGCAAATTGTTCCTCTCCGGAAGAAGTAATAGGTAAAACAGATTATGACTTACCATGGACAAAGGAAGAATCAGCTAGTTTCCGTGAAATAGACCGTAGGATTATGGAATCTGGGGAACCATTACTAAACTTCGAGGAAAAACATACAAGGGCTTCTGGAGAGGTAAGATGGCTGTATGTGAGTAAGGTTCCTTTACGAGATAGAGATGGGAACATTATTGGCGTATTGGGAACTTATGGTGATATAACGGAAATGAAAAGGGCACAGGAAATAATAAAGTATAACGAACAATTATTAAACAGTATAATGCAAACAACACCTTTCGGAGTTATCTTTGTGAGGAATCAGGTAATAGAATGGTGTAATGACCGTATCTGCCAGGTTCTGGGATATTCAAAGGAAGAGATGATAGGTAAATCAACACGGACTTATTATGAAACAGAGGAAGAGTTTAACCGTGTGGGCAAAGAATTATACAAAGATTTAGTGGGTTATAATACGAGTTGGGTTGAAACTAAGTGGAAAAGTAAAAATGGAGAATGGATTGATATTCGTATTAATGCAGCATTGAGGAACCCTCAATGTCCAGAGGATGGGATTGTTGCGGGAATTATTGATATTCGGGAACAGAAAAAATTTGAACAACAGCGGGAACAAATGCAAGAGCGAATACATCAATTGCAAAAAATTCAAAGTTTAGAAACATTGGCAGGAGGAGTAGCACACGATTTCAATAATCTATTAATGGCTATGATAGGTAGTGCGGAACTTGCTCTTCATGAAGTTCCAGAAATTTCTGTGGCGAGAGGATATTTGAATAGTATTATTATTGCGGGTAAGAAAGGGTCAGAACTTGCTCAACAAATGCTTTCGTATGCAGGCAGAAAAAAATTGTTAACCAACCGTGTGAATTTAAATAAGATGATAGGAGAAATGGTGCAAATTATCCAATCTTCTATTTCTAAAAAAGTAGTTTTGAAACTGGATTTAGCGGAACAAATACCACTGGTGGAAGGGGATATTACCCAACTTTCACAAATTATTATGAATCTTGTCATTAATGCCAACGAAGCGATTGGAAATAAAAGTGGAGTAATAATTATAAGGACATCAGCTTCCCTTTGTGATAGTAAGTATTTAGATACGCTCTTTTTGCCCGGAGAACTGAAAGAAGGATTGTATGTGGTAATTGAAGTTATAGATACCGGATGTGGGATGGATGAAGAAACTAAAAAACATATTTTTGAACCTTTTTATACGACCAAATTTACAGGTCGTGGACTGGGATTATCTTCCGTTTTAGGTATAATCAAAAGTCATCATGGAGGAATAAAACTTTACTCAGAAAAAGGGAAAGGAACGGCTTTTAAAATATTTTTGCCGGCTATTGAATGGATGGAGGAAAAGGACACCGCTTTTACGGAAGAAAAGAAAGAGTTACGGTATGAAGGGAAGTTTATCTTGGCTGAAGATGAAGATACTGTTCGGGCGATTACTCAACGGATGTTGGAATACTTAGGATTTGAAGTATTGGCTGCTGTTGATGGAAGAGAGGCAATTCAGCTATTTAAAGAGCATAAAGATGATATTAAGTGTGTGTTATTGGATTTGACAATGCCCCATGTAGATGGTATTGAGGCATGTATAGAAATGAAAAAGATAAAGAAAGAAATACCTATTATTTTGACCAGTGGTTATCCTCATGAACAAATCGCTACCAAAACAAATATAGAATTATTCTCAAACTATGTTCAAAAACCATTTCGTTTTGATGGTTTGAAAGAAATTATTCAACAGGTCCTATCAAAATAAAGAATTATCATGGGATAATCTTTTTATTTTTAAGTTCCTTACTTATCCATTCTGCAAATAGTTGATAACATTCAGGGCTGGGGTGTCCATCTAAAATTATATGTTTCCCTGAGGATTTGAGACGGAAATAATTTCCCATCATTTCTTTATCTTCACAGGAGATTACCCTTAAATCCTTTTTTTCATTAAGTAAGTTCATAAAATAATTTAGGTTAGGACAGGTGGCTGGAGTAGAACAATGTTCAGGGTAAATAAATATCACAAAATCTAAATCAGGGAAATAAGTAGATAATTGATTTTTTGTTTCGTTCAGTAATATATATAAAAAGTCATAGTTTTCGTTTATGAAAGGGGATGGATAATCAAATTGGGTATAATTTATTAGCTGTTTTACTGCAAATGATTTGTTTAATATATTGGCAAAAGAAAACAAATAAGGGTGAGTTTCTTCAAATTTTCCTTTATTAATGATTCTATTATTAATAAACTCCAGTTCCGGTAAACAGCCCACCCATTTGGGGGCTCTGAATATAAGATTGAGTGTTCCTTTTAGCCTTCTTAGATGGTCAGAAATGAATGTATATATTACGAGGGTAGGTTTTTGAGGGGATATGTCTGCAAAAATTTCTGATTGCGTGGACTGGAGATATATTTCCTGTGGAGAAGCTCCCGGAATCCCATAATTGTATACTTCAATTTCAGGATGCAATTGACCAAAATAATAAGGCAAGGTCTGGTTATTATTAACACCTGTCCCAAAAGTAAAAGAACAGCCAAAGAACAAGCAATTTAGTTCTTTATTATCCATATTGGGTTGAGGAGTAATTCTTCTTCCTTTAGTATCGGTTTCAAAATAAAAAATATGAGGATTGTTCCCAACAGTAATTGTCCCTTCCCCTTTAACTCCCCGTGCAATTTTTCGCCCCTCTTCCGAACAAATAATAACAGGGGGCGATGTAATCATGATTCTTTCGTTATCTTTTTGTTTAAGGCGAAGAATTATTTCAAAAGGAATAAGTAATAAACAGATAAAAAGACATGTAATCAACAGAACGGAGATGTTTATAATAAACTTTTTTATAGCAACTATTTTGTTTTTTAGTATCATTTGATAATCTTACTTTTTCACCGTCAACGAAAGGGAAAAAGGTGTTGTTATACAAATATGTTGACAGATAAAAACTGCTTTTTTCTATATTAGAATATAATTTTATATCATAATAATATAAAGGAATAATGAAATACACATGGAGTAAAAATAAAGGTTGTATAATGTTTAACGGTCATATAAATATTAAGGTCGGAATAAAGGTTCTATTTATAAGTGTGCTTTTTTTATCGGAATCTTATGGTCTGGTTATTCGCTTGACGGATAAATATTGGGATGATAAATTCCCGAATACCGACTTGTCTATTCCCGGGGAACAATGGCAAATAAAACAGGACAGACCTGATAGAATTATTTTTGAACATGAATTACAAGCAGATTTGAGTTTGTATAAACGAATAAAAATAGAAATGGGTTCGAACAAAGCTGCTTCTATTCGATGGGGATGGAGGTGTGGAAATAAAGATGGGCAGGATTTTTTTTCTGAAGAGAATCTTTCCATGATTGCTGATTCTAAATTACATCAATATACCTTTGAGATGAAATATCCTGATAAAATCAACCCCATAGTAGATAAAGCCAGTAAGTTAATTATTGAAGTTGTAAATAAAGAAAAAGATAATAAGGGATTGCAGTTAAAAAATGTTGAATTGGTTCGACATTTGCCTTCGGAATTGGGACAATTTATGCTTAATGGATTGTGTATGAATTGTATTCCGGAGGATGCTTGGACATTTAATACGAAAATACAAAAAGGGGATAGATTACTATTGTATATAGGTATGTATAATCCAAAAGTGGGGGCATTATCTCAGAAGAAGCACGAAAAAGAATGGAATGAACAAAGAAGTAACTTTTCGATTGATGTGATAGATAATGGGGAAAAAGAAAATATATATGAATATCAGATGAATCCGATGGAAAAAGAGGATGACCGTGAGTGGCGATTTATAGAATTAGACCTGTCAAAATTTGCAGAGAAAGAAGTGCAAATTATATTTACGAAAAATACAGCGGTAATGGATGGATATGGATTATGGGGAAATCCCGTTATTATCCGAAATATAGATGATATAGAAAAACAACATCCTCCTGTATTTATTATTTCCTGTGATACTATGCGAGCCGACCATTTGTTGCCTTATGGCTATCGTTTGCCAACAAGTCCAAATCTGGATAAATTTGCTAAAGAGGCAGTATTGTTTGAAAGGGCATATACAACCCGAACCTTTACTCCGGTGGCACACATGAGTTTACTTACGGGTTTGTTCCCGAAAAACCATGGAGTTAATGCGGAACTGCCTGCTTATGACCATGTAAAATTATTAGGTGAATATCTGAAAGAGTTAGGTTATTATTCTATGGGATTAGTAGGGGCTACCACCTGGTTTTTGCCTTCACGAGGATACATGCGTGGAATGGATAAATTTTATTATCCACCAGAATATCTACGCGATGTTTTTCCTACGCAGGAGATATTGAAGAATGAGATTAAAAGATTGAAATATGACAATCTTTTTGTCTTTTTACATAACTACGATGTACATACCCGTATGCTTCCTCCCGCAACGATATATAGTTCTGAAGATGCACGGTTTTTTTCTTTCAGCGATTTGCTCGAAGTTCCTGAATTACTAACAGCGGAATGTATGCCTAATCCGAGAAGTTTCTTTAATCACATACAGGCAACATTGGGGAAATTAGACTTTTATGAAAATTTATATATAAATGCTCTATATGATGATTGCGTTGCAAAAGTGGACTATGCAATAGGCGATTTGTTCCATTTTTTGAAGGAACAAGATTTGTATGACAAATCCATGATTATAATCGTTGCAGACCACGGAGAGGCATTAGGAGAACACGGTCGCTATGAACATGTTGATGTTTATGAACACACAGCACGAGTTCCTATGATGATAAAATTTCCCAATGGTATGTATGCAGGAAAACGAATAGAAAGTCTGGTTAGTTTAGAAGATATTGTTCCGACGATACTGGGTTATTTAAATGTTAATTACGAAAATCTGGATGGTGTATCGCTATCTGATATTATAGAAGGGAAATATACTACCCCGAGGAAGATTTTTATTCAGAATCAATTTCAGAATGAAGAAGCCCTAATATCAGATAGATATAAGGTTATTTGCTCATTTAGAGAGTCTAAAGTGAGTTTCTTTGATTTATTACAGGACCCGTTGGAATGTGTTAATCTGTTTGATAAGGAAGATATACTTTTAAAACAATTTTTAGAAGAAATGAGTTCATATAGATTTTTCAATGGAGAAGGTTGGGTTGTCGAGGTGAAAGGGAAGAAGACAAATATAACCGACGAGGTATTAATATGCCCCGGACCAAATATAATTTCAGTGATACCTGATAATATCATGTTTTGGTATAAAAAGGCGGAGGAGATGGATTGTCTGTATGGAACCATAAGTTATCCTCAAATGGCAGATACTTATTCCCTGTATATATATCCGAAGGATATGAAGCAGGAGCTAAGAATAGGTTTCAGAAGTTCGGAGAAATTTAAAGTTTTGTCTCATGATGGAAGTAGTGAATTGATAAATGAGTATGAGTTTGTATTGCCAGAAAGATATTTGTATTGGGAAAATACACCGAATATTCCCAATGACGGTAATACATATATACTCATTCGCAGGAAACCTTTAATGTCTGAAAACGGGCAAAAAGAAGTAGAACTTCCAGAAGATGCTATATTTAATATAAGGAACACAGGGTATTTATAGTTTTATATGAATAAAAATCCGTATAGAAGAAAGCATATTATACCTTTATTTTATGGGAAGGTTTGCTTTCTTATTAGTTTGATTTATGTATGTGTTATGCAAATATATTGTGTTTCATGGAGTGAAACAATATATCGTTTTTCAAAAGATTATTGGGAAAAAATAGAAAAGTCTCCAGAATTAACCTTAGAGGGAAAAGAATGGGAAAAGAGTTTCGACAAAAATACAGGGATTATGTTATTTTCAATACCGTCTGCGATTAATCTGGGAATGTATCAATTTGTTCATGTGTATGTATCCAGTAATGAGGGCTACGAAGTGAGATGGGGTTGGTCCAGTAAAAAATGGGGCGATAAAATTCATTTCCCTTCGGAAGGAATAAGGTTGATTAATGACAGCAAGACACATATATATTCTTTTACTTTGAAATTTACGGATAAGGAAAATCCCATATTTGATAAAACAAACAAGGTTTGGATAGAAATAAAAGGATTAACCAAAGAGAATGAAATAAAGTTATCACAAGTAGTATTTGTTCCTTATGATAAAAAACATCCACGACAGTTAACCATAGGGGGTGTTTGTATGGATGTTTTGTGGGATGAAAAGATGATATTTAATCGTAAAATTGAGCAAGGGATGGAATTGATTTTTTATACAGGTATATACAATCCCGTTTTAGGTGCTTATAAGAAATCTTCAGAAGGAAAGGATTGGCAGAGTGATGGAATATCCTTTTCAATTGATGTGGTATCGAAGGATAATGCGGAAAAAATATATCAGTCAGAAATGAAACCACAAACGACAGAGGAAGATAGAGAATGGAAAAGGGTTGTTTTAAATCTTGCCAAATATGCAGGACAGGAAATAGAGGTTATTTTTCAGATGACCCCAATAAATAATTTCATCGGAGATTTTGGTGTATGGGGTAACCCGATGCTTGTTAGTAAAATAGTTGAAGATAGTCAGACGAAAACGAACTTTTTTATTATTTCTTGTGATACGCTACGCCCCGACCATTTGCTGCCGTATGGATATTATCTGCCAACAAGTCCCAATCTGGATACCTTTGCGAAGGATGCAGTAGTTTTTGAAAATGCATATACAACCCAGACATTTACTCCTGTGGCACATATGAGTATGCTTACAGGAAGGTATCCGGAGGGACATGGTTTAACTCGGAATACGGATGTTTTCCCTTATATAGAAACTTTGCCTGAGTTAATGAGAAATTATGGATATATGACAGCAGGTTTTGCAGGATTTTTGTGGTGGTTTATCCCGTCTCGTGGTTTTGGACGGGGAATGGATTGGTTTTCCGTTCCGGAAGGGGGAAGAGAAGGAAATCGAAGGACAGTAATAGAGGTTTGTGATGAAGCCAAGGATTGGATAATCAAAAATGAGAATCAACAGATGTTTGTCTTTATGCATAATTATGATGTGCATTCAAAGGCGTATGGAAAATTGATGTATGATGCGGGAGAGGAACAGTTTAAGATATTTTCCCGAGGGTTGGTGAGACCTGAAATTGGTTATGTAGGTTGTGAAGATATTCCTTCATTAGGATTATTGCTTCAGTATCTTACAACCGGGGATGTATTCCCAACAGAGGAAGAGATTACTTATATCCGTGCCCTTTATGATGATTGTGTTTATAAAGTAGATTATGCTTTAGGAGACTTTTTTGCTTTCTTAAAGGATAGAAGATTGTATAATTCCGCTTTTATAGCAGTTGTTTCTGACCATGGCGAATCTTTAGGAGAGCATGGGTTATATGGACACGATAATGTATATGAAGAGAGTATGCGGAATGTAACTATTATCAAATTCCCCAATAATAAGTATGCAGGGCTTCGTGTGAAAGATAGAGTGATATTGGAGGATTTAATGCCCACTGTCTTAGAGATATTAAATCAAAAGGGGAATGTATTATTAGATGGAATGTCTGTGTTAGATATTATTTCGAAAAAAGAAACGAAGGAAAGACATACCTTTTCATCCAGTTTAAGAGGAGATATGCGGGCATTGATTAAAGGGCAGTATAAACTTTTGGAAGATATTCCTAAGGGTATTAAACCTTTGTTTGATTTACAAAAAAATATGGCTGAATATTATGATGTGAGTTTAAAACAACCCGAAATATATAAAAATATGTCTGAGTTATTAATGCAAAAATTCGGATTAAAGAAAGAAGGCTGGTGGTTATGCTTTTTAAATCCAGTTTCGTTCTGGACAGGTTCGGTAAACATACATTGTTCCGTGCCTATATTGTTTTCTAAGATTCAAGGGGGAGTGTTACGGACAAAAAATGAAAGAACAACACCTATGGAACTAAAAGCGGATGTGTTTCTCCCAAAAAGTTCTATGCCTGTAATAATTCAGATTATGCCGGTAGAAGATAAGAGTGAATTGAAAATTCATATCCAAAATTGTTTACTAATGAAGTATCCATCGGATTATCCTGTTTTAAAATCAAAAGATGAAAAATTCTTTTATTTTTCAAGTGAAGATATGAAGGCTCAAGATATAAATAATTCTGATGGTGCAAAAGAATTTTTCTTTTGGGTTGAGTACTATTCAAAAGGAACGGGAGATGGGAGAAAGGTAGTAGATATGACTGATGAAACACAGGAAACTTTGAGAAGTCTGGGCTATCTCAACTGATTTACAGATGAAAGATATCCTTATTCACTATAGAGGCTAACTTTACTCGTTGACTATCTGGAATTGTTAAAATAATATTCCTTTTTATTTTTTGGCTCTCTTCTAAATGAGCAATGTTATGCCATTCTCCGGGGTCTGATTGATAATCATATAATTCTTCACTTCCATCATAATAAACAATATAGGAATACCGTTTTGTTCGGAAAGCGAAATTGTTATTTTCTATCTGAGAAATTACTGCGTATTGATTTTCAATTTGTTTTTCTATTAATGGTAGTAAACTTTTACCTTCTAATTTTTCAGGTTTATCCATGGAGAGGATGTCTGTTATTGTAGGAAAAATATCAATAAGTCCGGCGGGTTCTTTAATAGTTAATCCTCCTTTATATCCATCAGGAAGATGGGCGATAAGAGGAACTTTTACGGCTTCCTGCCATAAGGTAAATTTCTGCCATCTCTTCTTTTCCCCTAAATGCCAACCGTTATCACCGCATAGAAAAATACAGGTATTATTTAACATCCCATGTTCTTCAAGGTTCTTTAATATATTCCCAATAAGTTCATCTAAGAACGCAATTCGGACTAAATAAGCATGGATAACTTCTTCCCATATATTTCTTTCTAACACAAGTTGGTGAATGTCTGTATTATCATATTTGTTTACTAACTTTATCCCTGCCTCTGGAATGTCATTCAAATCATCATCGGGGGTAATAGGTTTTTTTACGATATTTTTAGGAATTTTTTTGAAAAACTCTTGAGGAGCAAAAAGAGGGGTGTGAGGAGTATGTAAACCCACAGCAAGGAACCAGGGATTGTTTTTTTGTGATTTAATAAAATCACAGGCTTGTTGTGTGATTTTATAATCATGAGTTTCTTCGATAGAAATATCAACAGGACCATAACAAAAATTCTGTTGGGATAAAGGGTCATCTTTTTTATTAATGAAATTGTAGAGGTTGTCATATAATTCAAAATTAAAATCCCATACACTTTCAATATTGTATTTTGGATGAAATACTTTTCCAATTCCTGCTGTAAAGTAATGCCTTTCTTTTAAATATTGAGGAAGTATAGGAAATTCTGCTGGATTAATTTGTTCAGACATATATACACTCGTAGAGAAAGGATGTAGTCCTGTAAGCATGCTTGTCCTTGATGGATGGCAGAGAGGATACTGACAATAGGCATTTTCAAAAGTGATAGATTGCTTTTGTAATGAATGGATGTTAGGAGTTAATAATTCGGTAGGACAATTTAAGTAAGAAGTGTAATTATTCAAGTCATCTGAAATAATGAGAAGTATATTTGTTGCATTTCTTTTGTTTGTAGATTTGTATATATATGGGAACAATGGTAAGGTGCTACTTAATAAAAAGTTTCTTCTTGACAATCTTTTCATTATGGATGAATTCCTAATTATGTTATGGATATCTATTATACAATTTCTAAAGTAATTATTGAGTGTTGTATTTTACAGGATATGATAAAAAGATATGGGATAGTGAAATTATTTTCAGTTAATTTTCGGGAATAAAATTTTTTAAAAAATTTTAAAATTTGACTTGACAATCCAAACTGGTTTGTGGTATAAACTATATAGTGAAAATTGAATAAAAAAACTAAACAAGGTCATGTTCTCGTGAACATGACGAAAAGTTTAGGTAAACCCCCACGAGAGGAGGTGAAAAGATGAGAAAGCTTAGTTTCGCCGCATTGTTAGTGTTAGTAGGAACCGGAGTGGCATTTGCCAGTTCATTGGCAGTACCATGGTTCGCAGACACGCTTCCAGCAGATGTAGGTGTACCCGCCGTGAGTCCTTCTGTAGGAAAATCAGGTGCTATGAACCTGATTTATCTAAAGAGTAATGTAGACACTACTTTGACATGCTACATTACCTATTACAATGCAGATGGTGTTTGCTTAGGTCCTTTTGCACCTAATAACAGTTTCACCATTGCACCGAAGTCTGCATTGGCATTCCGTCCATGTGCTTATGACCCGGATTCCACAGTTCCAGGTGGTTATACCAGAGGTCAAGAAGGTGGACAGGGTGTATTGGTACCTGACAGACCTATCAGTCCTGACAACAACACACCGATTCCAGGTGTCGGTATCATTGACACCAAGAAGAACGGTTCTTGCGTCATTGAATGGATTGGTGGACCCAATGATGTTCAGGGTGCCAATGTGAACTTCATTACAGTATTTAATACTGATGGTTCCAGAACAACATTATCCTACGGTCACTTATTACCGCCAGGAATATAATATTTGAAATTTAATTAGTTCTAATTTGGGGCGAGAATGTCCGGAGGACATGCTCGCCCTGACTGTTTTTAAAGGGGGAAATGCTTTGGGTTAGAATGTATTTATAAAGGATACATCTTATAAATGAATAAAGAATTAAATGTTATAGATAAGTGGTATTTTGAAAATAAGGGGAGGGAACAGGGTTTTGTGTATATAGCGGGAGTAGATGAAGCAGGAAGAGGACCTCTGGCTGGTCCTATTGTTTCATCCGCGGTGGTTCTATATTCTGAAGTGCAGGGTATTGATGATTCAAAAAAATTGACCGAAAGAAAAAGGGAAGAGTTATTTGATATACTAATGTCTGGAAAACATGATATTGGTATCTCTGTAATTAGTAATAAAGTAATTGATGAAATAGGAATTCAATTAGCGAATATTCGGGCAATAACAGAATCCGTGTCTCGTTTAAAAAACAAACCCGATTTGCTGTTGATTGATGGTTATGAGATAAAAGGGTTTCCTTGTCCAGCATGGAAAATAATCAAAGGAGACCAACTCTCTGCATCAATTGGTGCGGCAAGCATTGTAGCAAAAGTAACACGCGATAGGATTATGAAAGAATTTGATAAAGAATATCCGGAATATGGATTTGCGAAACATAAAGGTTATGGGACGAAAGAGCATCTACGAGCTATTGAAAAGTTCGGACCATCTCCTATTCATCGGTTGAGTTTTAAACCCTTAAACCAGATAACCGGGTCCTTATTTCCGGAATGAAAAATAGATATATGGGATTAAAGTAATGAAGAAATTTATAAAGAAAGAAGTATTTTTTTTACTACCATTTTTATTTCTTATTACCAATTGTCAGGTATCCCCTTCCCATTTAAGCATGGATGTGAAAACCGCATTTAACAAACCTACAATACAACTCAAGGGGAAATCTCTCTCTCATTATCTTTCGGCTATGATTTATCACCGACAAGGGAATGCAGAAAAAGCGATACAAGAATTAGAAGAAACATTAAAGTATGACCCGGATGCAACAACACCCTGGGTGCGTCTTATTCGCCTTTATCTTATGGCAGAGAAATATGAACAAGCACTAATTAGTGTGGATAAAGTAATTCAAAAAAATAAAAATTTACCTTCCCTTTATCTAATCCGTGGAGAATTGTGTCATCGTTTAGGAAGAATTGATGAAGCGGTAGATGCTTTTCAAAAAGCCATTGAATTAAACCCTGAAGATGTTCTTGGTTATAGTGCCTTACTTGAATTGCAAGAGGATACCAATGATTTAGTGGCAGCAATTGATATTTATAAAAGAATGATAGAAAAAAGACCCAATAGTGTTTTATTACATTACCAGTTAGGATTGACCTATGCCCGTATAAAGAATAATACATTAGCCATCACAGAATTAGAAAAAGCCCTGGAATTAGACCCACGAATGATACGGGCTCAATATATTCTTGCATTGCTTTATATTGATGAAAATCAATTACCCAATGCGGCTCAGTTCCTGGAACAATATCTACAAAAAAAGCCGGAAGATATAAAAGCATGGGAGGTCTTATTGGGAGTGTATGCTCGTATAGGAGAAATGACAAAGGCAGGTGAAATTGTCCAAAGAATGATGCTTTCGAAAGAGACAAGTCCTCTACAAAAATTGTTGCTTTCTTTTTTCCTATTACGAGATGGTAATTATTCCCGTGCGATGTCTTTGCTTCCTGTGAATGAATATCCACTGATAAGTAAACTGTTGCTTACCTTAAATTTGAAACTTTCAGGAAGTAATGATTATCAAGGAATTTTACAAACCATAGACGATTTTGCAGAAACTGTAGATAATGAGTGCAATGATTTTATAAATGCAATTTGGAGTAATTTTGGAACAGGGATTGTGTCAGGCTGGTTTGAGAGCCAAATAGAGACATTGGTGAAAGAAAAAAATTCTTTAGCACTATGTTTAATCTGGTCTCGAATTTTGATGGTTGCGGAGCGGGAGGAAAAGGCAATTGAAGTATTAAAGCCTTTGTTGCAGGAACATGATAAAAACTTATGGGTTCATTACTATCTTTCCATTTGTTATGACAAATTGAAACAATTTGAAAATACAGAAAAACATTTAAAGATATGTATTGAGTTGGACCCTGAAAATGCAGAACTTTTGAACTTTTTAGGTTATTTATATGCAGACAAAAATGTAAATCTAACAGAAGCAGAAAATTTAATTCGTCGTGCTTTGAAGATTGATACAGAAAATCCTTTTTATCTGGATAGTTTGGGTTGGGTTTATTATCGGCAAGGCAATGCAGAAAAAGCGATTGAGTATATACGAAAAGCCATTTATAAGATGGATACAGATGATGCCGTGCTCCGAGAACACTTAGGAGATGCGTATTTGTTGCAGGGAGATTTGAAACGGGCAATTGCAGAATGGGAACGGGCAATTGTTCTTGACCCTAAAAATGAAGAAATTAAGCAGAAAATAGAGAAATATCGCAAACAGATAGAAAATACTTCCAAGCCAGTATCTACTCGATAGTTTTTAGAGGTCCAAGAGGAGAGATTTTTGATGGAAAATCAGGAAGAACGATTATTGAAGTTAAAAGAGCGTCTGTCCGAAATAATAAACCTCCGTGCTGTTTTTGCTTTATTACAATGGGATGAAGAAGTCAATATGCCACCGGGAGGAGCAGAAAGTAGAGGACAACAACTCAAATTAATAGCAGAAATGATACACAAATTAGAAACAGCCCCTTTATTAGGCGATGATTTGGTTTATTTTATAGATAAACAGGAGGATTTAACCCCGGATGACAGAGCAATGATACAGGAAGCAATGTATGATTATCAGCGTTCTGTAAAAATTTCTGAACAATGGGTAGGCAAATTTGCACAGGCAAAAAGCAAAGCATATCATGCTTGGGTAGAAGCGAGAAGCAAGTCCGATTTTTCTCTATTTCGAACATCTTTAGAGACAATTATAAATCTATGTAGGGAAAGAGCAGAGTTATTAGGCTATATAGATTCTCCTTACGATGCTTTATTAGAAGATTTTGAACGAGGTATAGATACAAAATTATTGGATAAACTTTTTCATGAATTAGAAATAGAACAGTCTAAAATATATCAGACAATTCTTCAACAAGGTATAGAGAAATCTGTTTTTGAAGGAAAAAGTTGGAATACAGAAAAACAATGGGAAATAACACTTCGTTTGTTGAATGCTATTGGTTTTGATTTTAATTCAGGTAGACAAGACCGTTCTGTTCATCCATTTACAACCAATTTTGATATATATGATGTTCGGATTACAACACGCTTAAATTCTGATTATTTATTTTCGGGGATTTTTAGTTCTCTTCATGAAGGAGGACATGCTCTTTATGAGCAAGGTTTCCGTAAAGAGGACCGTGGCACATGGCTGGCACAAGCCCCTTCATTAGGTATTCATGAATCTCAATCGAGATTCTGGGAAAATATTGTTGGTCGGAGTTATCCCTTTTGTAAGTTTCTTCTTCCTATTTTAAAAGAGTACTTTCCTTCGGAGTTGGAAGGTATAACACCGGAAATTATATATAAAGAAGTCAACCGTGTTTTCCCCAATTATATTCGTGTCGAGGCAGATGAATGTTCTTATAATTTACACATTATCCTTCGGTACAGGATTGAAAAGGATTTAATAGAAGGAAAATTATCAGTATCAGAAATTCCTGAATGTTGGAATGACCTTTTCAAATCTTTGTTTGGTTATCTACCGCCGAATGATACCTATGGATGTTTGCAGGATATTCACTGGGCACATGGTAGTATTGGCTATTTTCCAAGTTATACGCTCGGGAATTTGTTCTCAGCGCAGATAACAGAAAAAATGAAAAGCACATTAGATGTTTCGGAGTTCATTACTCAAGGAAATTTTATTCCTATTCGTGATTGGTTAAAAGAGCATATATATAATGTCGGGAGAAGACAATGTGCAAGAGATATTGTTAAAAATATTTGTGGCTCCGACATTTCTCATCAGCCATATATTACCTATTTAAAACATAAATATGGAGAAATATATAAAATCAATTGGTGATGAATATTTTTTTCAATGATTGAGGGGGCCACCAAGCAAAAGTAAGTTTGCCAAGGATATTGCTTTCAGGTATCCAACCTATGGTTCTACTGTCTATAGCAATTTCTATTTCCTTTTTGGGAAAATTCCAGATAACAAATACATTACCAACAGGCACAAGACTATGTTCTTTATCCTTTAGTAATCCGTAAGGTGCATCTCGATTTGAGAAAGAAGATTCTATTTTTCCCGGAGGAAATGGAATATCGGTTAACTCTTTTCCATTAATAAGGACAGTATCATTTTGAATTGAAACCTTATCACCTTCAATACCAACAACCATTCCACAAAGGATGAGTTCTGATGGGATATTCTCACCTCCTTTGGGTGTTATATATGCGATAATATCCCCTCGCTGAGGTTTTTTCCATTTATAGAGCCATATCTTCGTAAAAGGTAATCTCAAACCGTAAGATAATTGATTTACTATATAATGATATAACCTATCGGAATTCCATCCGTACCATACAACAGACCTTGCAAAAAATAAACGGATAATTACAAAAATCAAAGTAAATAAGCAAAGTGTTTTCCACCACCATGTTTTACTGAAACCTGTAAAGTCTCTCCATCGAGTTGGTGGCCACCAGATACAACTTACTCTACCTACAATATGTTCATTGGGTACCCAACCAAAGAAACGACCATCACGACTGTATGCACTATTGTCCCCTAATACAAAATAACAATTTTCGGGTATCAATGAATACTTATCTTCAGTTCGTATTCCATATTCCATTCCCCCAATTCCTACGGGTCCGGAGGTATAATAAATATCTGGCATATCCGGGGGTAATTCTAAAGGTTTCCCATTAATATATATTTTCCCGTCTTTAATATGAACACGCTCCCCTGGTAAGCCTACAACCCTTTTTACTAATGTTTTATGTTTTGCATCGTTCTCTACCGTTTTGAATACAACAATTTCCCACCGTTGAGGCTTTTTCCCATACCATATTCTTTTATTTAGGAACGGAAAGCGAACGCCATAAACCCATTTATTCACAAATACACGGTCTCCTTTCCCAAAACTAAAATCACCGTGTAATGTAGGTTCCATAGAACTGGATGGAATTCTATATGGCTCTGCAATAGGCCAGCGAATTAGTAAGGCTAATCCGAGGGCAATGCATTCACTTTTAAGCCATTCATATATTTGCTGTTTTGGCATATTACTGAAGAAGAATAAATGCAAACCTACAACAAATACGCCTAAGCCAATCCACCATAAAGGTTCTGATGGCTCCGGTTGGGTTTGATTACTGCGATAAATAACATAGATACCTATAAGGATAGAAATGATACCTGAGAAACGAATAATTTGACCTATCACACTTATGTTTCCTTTATCCTGTTTGTTTTGATGTTTTTCCATGGTAATTATTCCTTTATATTCTTATCGAATTACTAATTTAAGTAATTGAACGCTTTTTATTTGTGAGTATGTATACAATCAGAAGAAGAATTAGAAGAGTAGGGATTACATAAAGAAGTATTTTTCCCCATAGCGTTGAAGAAAATCCTGTAAAATCTCTCCAGCGATTGGGTGGCCACCAGATAGCAAATGCCCTACCTATAATATGATTTTCGGGAACCCAACCATAAATTCGGCTATCTACGCTATTAACACTATTATCTCCGAGAAGGAAGTAATGTCCCTCTGGAATTACTGAAAAGGTTTCCTCATCCCGACAACCGTATCGGTAAGGGTATTTCTTTCTCATTTCTTCAATAATTTTTTTTGCCCTTGGGTCAGGATTGGTTTTGGATAGATAGATTAAATCTTCATCATTTAAGTAATAGATATTTGGAGGCATGGAAGGAGAGAAAGGAATTACTTCTCCATTTATTAGAATTCTCCCATTTCGAATGCGTATTTTTTCTCCCGGTAATCCAACGACCCGTTTGATTAAAGTAGAATGTCCTGAATTTTTATCAACACATTTAAAAACGACAATATCCCAGCGTTGAGGTTTATCCCATGTGTAGAGACGGATGGTTGTAAAGGGGATTCTTAATCCATAAATAGTTTTATTCACAAGGACACGGTCTCCCGTAAATAAATTTCCGCCGTGTAATGTAGGTTCCATAGAACCACTGGGAATAATATATTGGTCAAAAACACAGCCTTTTATAAAGAGGATACTTCCGATAATAACAATCCATTCGATGAGATTTCGTTTTGTCCAAGGTCCCGTTATGGCTTGTAGAATGCTTTTGAATAAGCTATTTTTCTCGATAGGATAAGCAACATTTTCTTCTACAGGTAAAGGAGGACGTTCGTTAAGATTTTGATTGGGGTCTACCACTTCACTATATTCCTATTCGGCTTCTTCATTTACTTTTAATAGAGCCATGAAAGCTTCCTGAGGAACTTCAACAACTCCTATTTGTTTCATCCGTTTTTTGCCTTCTTTTTGTTTTTCAAGAAGTTTCCTTTTTCGAGTTATATCTCCGCCATAACATTTTGCTAATACATCTTTACGAATGGGTTTAATTGTTTCTCTCACGATAATCCTTCTCGCAATAGCCGCTTGAATAACAACTTCAAATTGCTGGCGAGGAATAAGTTTTCTTAACTTACTGGCTAAGGCTCTCCCCATATATATAGCATGGTCTTTATGGACAATTACAGATAGAGCATCTATTATATCGTTATTAATGAGTATATCTAACTTGACCAAATCACCGGGGCGATAACCAATAATCGTATAATCTAACGAACCATAACCGCGTGTGCAGGTTTTGAGTTTATCATAGAAATCCACCACAATTTCAGCGAGGGGTAATTGATATACTGCAAGGCATCGTTTAGCATCCAGATAGTCTACTTTAACATGAATACCCCTCTTCTTTTTACATAAATCTATTACGGCACTCAGGTATTCCACAGGACAAATAATATCGGCTTGAATATAAGGTTCTTCAATTACCTCAATTTCACTGGGTTGGGGCATTTGAGATGCTTTTTGGACAATGATTTCCTCTCCATCTGTTTTTAACACTTTGTATGCAACATTCGGCATGGTCATTACAAGGTTTAGCCCAAACTCGCGTTCTAATCGTTCCTGGATAATTTCCATGTGTAAAAGACCAAGAAATCCTAAACGAAAGCCTAATCCTAAAGCATCGGAACTATCGGGTTTGTATTCAAAAGAAGCATCATTAAGAGCCAATTTATCGAGGGCATCTCTTAATTCATCATAATCCTGGGAAACAGCAGGATACATTCCACAAAAAACCACAGGTTTGACATGTTCATAGCCCGGTAGAGGTTGTTCTGCGGGATGGATAGCGTCTGTAACTGTATCCCCAATTTTTGTATCTTTAATGTTCTTAATATTACAAATCATGTATCCCACTTCACCTGTATGTAAAATATTTTGGGGACGCATGTTGGGTGTAAAAATTCCTACTTCATCTACCTCGTATTTTACGCCATTGGACATGAAAAGGATTTTTTGGCCTTTTTGTAGAGAGCCATCAACAACCCTTAAATAAACCACAACCCCGCGATAGGTATCGTATTTGGCATCAAAAATTAATGCTCGTAAAGGAGCGTCAGTATTTCCTTTTGGATGGGGAATTTTTTGAATAATACTTTCCAAAATTTCTTTTGTACCAATACCTGTTTTTGCACTGGCTAAAATAGCATCAGAAGCATCTAATCCCAATACTTCTTCAATCTGACGGCGTGTATCTTCACTATCGGCACTGGGTAAATCAATTTTGTTGATAACAGGTATTATTTCTAAGCCTTGTGCTACTGCTTTATAAGCATGAGCAAGGGTTTGAGCCTGAACTCCCTGTGTTGCATCTACGAGTAATAAAGCCCCTTCACAAGCAGCAAGAGCACGAGAAACCTCGTAGGAAAAATCTGCATGACCGGGCGTATCAATTAAATGTAGGGTATATTGTTCCCCATTATCTCGCAAATATTGCATTTGGACACAGACCGCTTTGATTGTTATCCCTCGTTCCCGTTCGATATCCAGTGTGTCCAGAGTTTGTTCCCGAAGTTCTCGTTCGCTTACTGTTTTTGTAAACTCAAGAAGACGGTCTGCTAATGTAGATTTCCCATGGTCTACATGAGCGATAATACAAAAATTTCTTATATATTCCTGGTTCATGCTTCTTTTTTTGATTCTTTCAGATTCCCCGTCTGGGTTACTCTTTAATAATATTTATAAGAAAGAGAAGAGATGTATATATTTTAACTTATATATGGGTATCTCTGCATACTTTAATTTTCTCCGATTTTCCTCCACCCTTCACTACCGATTAAAGGGACAAAAATACAGGAAGTATGTTTTTCAATCGAGTAATCATTTCCTCGTTTAATAATTTTTAATAAAACTTGTAAATTACTACCTCCTACAGGAATGATAAGTCTCCCGCCTTCATTTAATTGTTCTTTTAATGAACCAGGCACTTCGGGACTTCCTGCTGTAACAATAATAGCATCGTAATATTTTTCTGGAGGATAGCCTATGGAACCATCCCCACATATAATTTTTATATTGTTATATCCTAAATTTCCCAATCGTTTTTTGGCTCCTTCTGCGAGTTCTTGAATTCGTTCTATACTTATCACATATTGAGCAAGTTCAGCCAGAATAGCCGTTTGATAGCCAGAACCTGTACCTACCTCTAATACTTTATCGGATGGTTTTAATTCCAACAGTTCGGTCATAATAGCTACCATATAAGGTTGAGATATTGTCTGACCGCAACCAATGCTTAAAGGATGGTCTTCGTAGGCATAGTCTTGAAGTTCTTCAGGGACAAATAGATGACGAGGGACTTTTTCCATAACACGGAGAACATCGGGATTTTGAATACCCCGAGATTTTAACTGATATTCGACCATTGATTTTCGAGCAGAAGTGAAATCCATAATTGTATAAAAATTCAGGTGTTTTATATGATATTAATGGTATTATAATAACAAGAAGGCTATCCGAAAAGTCATCTGAGAAGGAGACAACCATTGGAGATAAAAGATGCAGAATCAAATAATGAGAATGAGACATATATAATTGCGGATAGATATGAGGTGTTGAAACCATTGGGAAGAGGGGGAATGGGTAAGGTATTTCTGGTTCAGGATAGGCATACAAATCAGAAATTAGCCCTTAAATTAATGCGAGCCCAGTATCAGCATAATCAGAGAGCTATTGCCCGATTTCTTCGTGAAGTGGAAGCCGTTCGTCAATTAAATCATCCTTGTATTGTGAAGATATTTGATGCGCAAATTGAAGGGGAACAGTTGTTCTATACAATGGAATATGTAGATGGGAGGAGTGTTCGTGACTGGATTATGAAGAAAGGACCCTTATCGTTTGGGAATACAGTTCGCATTCTGGCATTGATTGCAGATGCTTTGGAACATGCTCATAAAATTACAATACATAGAGATATTTCGCCGGATAATATTATGGTGTGTAGGGATGGTTCCGTTCGATTAATGGATTTTGGACTGGCAAAACTGACGGATGACCAGACCCCTTTGACGATAGTTGGTGCCAATTTAGGAAAAATTCAGTATTCCGCACCTGAACAAAGAAAGAACGCCGCGGGAGTGGATAAAAGAGCAGATATTTATCCGTTAGGAATTATGTTCTTTGAAATGCTGGTTGGAAGAAGACCTCAGCCTGGTGATAGACTTTCTAAATTAAAACCAGATTTACCTAAAGAATGTGATGAATTTTTAGATAAAGCCACAGCAAGTAATCCTGATGAAAGATTTCAATCTGCAAAAGAGTTCCGAGATGCATTATTGAATTTGTATAAGTTATGGAAAGAAAAACAAGAATTGGGGGGTGAAACAACAACATCAAAATACAATCCTCTTTATTTCTTAAAGTCAATAATAAATAGTTGTAGAGAGTTATTAGATAGAATTAGGAAACGGTTCAGCAAGAAATAGTTTTTTGAAGAAAATTATTTAAAAGGGTTATAATAGTTAATAAGAAAAAATATCTTGTAGGGTAGGGGAAATCGTATAAAAACTAAATAATAACAGAAGGAATTTCCACCCATGGACTAAGTTTGTTCATGAAATATCAGTAGAAGGAAGAAATCATGCGGAGATTTTATAAAATCCATCAAGGTAAAATTGTAGAAGTCCCTGAAGAAAATGGGTCTATTGTTGAGGTATATATCCAGCCAAGTATTGATGAAAAAAAAATGCTTATTGATAAACTCCAAATTGATGAACATACCTTAAATTCCGCATTAGACCCTGATGAACTTGCCCGTGTTGAATATGAACAAGACCATGTTGCCTTTATTATAAAAAAGCCCAAAAATTATTCCGCTGAAGATGAATACCACTTTAAAATCATTTCCATAGGGTTGTTTTTATTTAAAGACAGGGTTATTATCATTTCCAGTGAGGACACACCCTTATTTTCAAATAAGCCGCAGGCGGGGTTATCATCAGCACCCGATATAATACTTCGTGTTATATATAACTGTATTTCCCATTTTATTGAATACCTTAAAGTAATAAATATGGTGGCTGAAGAAGTAGAGTATCGGATTAATCGTTCTTTAGAAAATAAATTCCTTATTAATCTTTTTGCATTAGAAAAAAGTTTAGTTTATTACTTAAATGCTATACATGGGAATGGACTGATTCTTGCAAAACTTCGTGCAGGTGCAGATAAGATTGGCTTGAGTGAGGAAGGGAAAGAGTTTTTAGATGATTTAATTATCGAAAACGACCAGTGTTTTCGTGTAGCCGATATCCATTCTACCGTGTTATCAAATCTGATGGATGCACGGGCTTCTATTGTGAGCAATAATTTGAATGTATTGATGAAATTATTAAATATCATTACTATTGCATTAATGGTTCCAACATTTATTGTAAGTTTGTTTTCTATGAATGTTCCTATTCCAGCCCAACATCATCCTCATATATTTTATTTAATCGTTGTTTTGTGTATTATATCTGCAGTAGGTGTTCTCTGGGTATTTTTCCGATATAGAGAGATGTAAGACTATATCTTTTCTACCTATAATGTTAGAGGGCTTCAGGATTTACCGGGTTGGGTGGTGTTTTTCCATTAAGACGGGCAATAATATTTTGAGCAGCAATTTCTGCCATGCGAGAGCGGGTTTCGACGGAAGCACTTCCTAAATGAGGTATTAAAATGGCATTGGGACAGTTTAATAAATCGGGATGAATTTCGGGCTCTTTCTCAAAAACATCTAAACCAGCAGAGAAGATGTAACCTTCTTTAAGTGCCTGAGCCAATGCTTCTTCGTCGATTACAGGACCGCGGGATGTATTAATGATGCAGGCAGTCCGTTTCATTTTTTTGAATTCTTCAATTCCGAAGGCATGATAGGTGCTTCGTGTTAAGGGGCAATGGATGGATATAAAATCGGATTCTCTTAATAAGGTTTCTTTATCTACAGGTGTTGCTTTAATATCTTCAGGTAGTTTTGGCTCGGTTACATCATAAAAAATCACTCGCATATTAAATCCTGTGGCTCTTCTTGCGACGGCCTGACCAATTCTTCCCATGCCAAAGATACCTAATGTTTTTCCGTGCACATCCATACCTAAAAGTAATGTGGGATTCCAGCCAGCCCATTGAGAGGCACGAACCAATCGTTCCCCTTCACCCAATCGGCGGGCAGTAGCCATTAAAAGAGCCCATGCTAAATCGGCTGTAGTTTCCGTTAAAACCCCGGGAGTATTGGTCACGACAATTTTCCTTTTCGTTGCTTCGACTATATCTATGTTATCAAATCCAACGGCATAGTTTGCAATTATTTTTAACTGAGGTCCTGCTTGTTCCATAAGTTGTGCGTCTATTTTATCTGTAAGCAGACATAAAAGGGCATCAATTCCTTTGACTTCTTCTAATAGTTCTTCATACGGAATGGGAGTCTCACCGGGATATATTTTTATATTTTCTTTCCCGAAGTTCTGATACAATAAAATCAAACCTCTTTCGGGAAGATTGCGTGTAACAAAAATTTTGGGTTTGTTCATAAATTTTTATCCTAACGCTACATCTAAAAACATCATAAGAGCAAAGCCGAACATTACACCTACAGTGGGTAGGTCTGTATCTCCTTCTTTTTGGGCTTCAGGGATAAGTTCTTCTGCCACTACGAAAATCATAGCCCCGGCAGCGAATGCTAATGCAAACGGCAAAACAGGTCTTGCAATTATAACAGCGAGAGCACCAATTACCCCGGCAATTGGTTCGACGATACCAGAAAGCTGTCCTATAAAAAAACTTTTCCATGGAGATAAGCCTTCTCGACGAAGAGGTAGAGCTACAGCAGTTCCTTCGGGTAAATTTTGCAAGCCGATACTAATAGCAAGAGCAATAGCACCCGTTAGAGATGCACCTGGAATTCCGTATGCAGTTGCTCCGAAAGCGACACCTACGGCTAATCCTTCAGGTATATTATGCATGGTAATAGCCATTACCAGAAGGGTACTTCTTCTCCAATTGGTATGAATACCTTCTGCATTTTCTATGGATAGTCCCTGGTGCAAGTGGGGCAGTATCTTGTCCATAGCCCATAGAGCAACACCCCCTAACAAAAAACCTACCACAGCCGGTAACCAGGGGGGTAGTCCCATTTCTTTACTCATCCCGATAGAGGGTTCCAGTAAAGACCAGAAGGACACTGCAATCATTACACCTGCGGCCATTCCTAAAGTTGCATCAAGAATTTTTTGGGGAATGGGCTTTGCCCACAAAGCAGGCAAAGCCCCTAATAGTGTCATAAACCATGTAAATAATGTTGCTAATAATGCAAGTATTGCTGGATGTAGTTCACTCATAAGTATTAGACGGTATATGTTGAAGCAGAAGTTGAACCGCCACGCCCGGTCCAATTGGTATGGAAAAATTCCCCTCTGGGTTTATCCACCCGTTCATAAGTGTGGGCACCAAAATAATCGCGTTGTGCTTGAAGGAGATTTGCTGGAAGCCATGCACTCCGATAACCATCAAAATAACATAATGCCGAACTGATAGCAGGGACAGGAATTCCTAATTGAACGGCAGTAGAAACAACCCGACGCCAACTATCCTGTGTTTCATTGACAATACCTGCAAAGAACGGGTCTAATAATAGATTTTCTAAATGGGGGTTTCGGTCAAAGGCTTCTTTGATTTTGCCTAAAAATACAGAACGGATAATGCAACCTCCCCGCCACATTAAGGCAATACCTCCATAATTCAAATTCCATCCGTAAGTTTTTGCTGCGGAACGCATCAATTGATAACCCTGAGCATAACTTACAATTTTAGATGCATAAAGGGCTTTGCGAAGGTCATTAATGAATTGTTTTTTATCGCCTGTAAAATTTGTTACTTTCCCCTGTAATGTTTGACTGGCTTTTACGCGTTCTTCTTTGATTGCAGATAAGCACCGTGCAAAAACAGCTTCTGCGACAGCCGTTAATGGTTGTCCTTCATCTAAAGCAGAAATAACAGTCCATTTCCCGGTGCCTTTCTGTCCGGCTGTGTCTAAAATGAGGTCAACAACATATTGTCCTTCTTCATTTTTGTAGGCAAGGATGTCGCGTGTAATTTCAATTAAGTATGAGTTCAATTCTCCTTCATACCATTCCGAAAAGACCTGATGCATTTCCTCATTGGACATTCCCAGCCCTTGTTTCATTAGGTGATAAGTTTCGCATATCATTTGCATATCGCCATACTCAATACCGTTATGTACCATCTTCACAAAATGTCCGGCTCCATTTTCGCCTACCCAATCGCAACAAGGTTCCCCTTCGGGTGTCTTTGCACAAATAGATTGGAAAATATCTTTAACATGTTCCCATGCTTTAGGAGAACCACCGGGCATCATGGAAGGACCTTTCAATGCCCCTTCTTCTCCACCTGATACACCTGTGCCAATATAAAGAAGTCCTTTACTTTCTAAATATTTTGTTCTACGGGTTGTATCTGGGAAATGACTATTTCCTCCATCAATAATAATATCACCCAGGTCTAATAAAGGAATCAGTTGCTCAATAAAATCATCTACTGCCTGGCCGGCTTTTACCATGAGCATAACTTTTCGTGGCTTTTTTAGGCTATTAACGAGTTCTTGTAAAGAATGACAGCCTTTTATATTCTTCCCTTTTGCGCGACCATTGATGAAGTCATCTACTTTGGATACGGTGCGATTAAATACAGCGACACTAAAACCCTTGCTTTCCATGTTTAATACCAGGTTTTCACCCATTACGGCTAAACCTACTAATCCAATATCTTTAAGTTCGTTCATACAATTCTCCTTTTCTATTTATAATAGTTTTAATTTGTAATAGAATTATATCGCAAATGCTATTTTCGATGCCCCTGAGGGATGTAAACAGGTAGTTTTTTGTCGGCGAAAATAGGTTTGAATTGAGTAAATCTTTGTTTTCCGTTTACCAGCGGTACACTTGCCCATTCTTCTCCAACCAGAGGCATAGCATATTTAATAAAGTCATCTGTAACATCAATTCTATTGGGGGCGATCCATGCTTCGGGGAATGTTCGTTCCGAATTAGCAACTTTTTCCAGAGGAACTTTATCGTAATACACATGATAAATGGAACCCGGTGTTCTTAATATAGTTGCCATCCAGCCATTTTCGCCTTCTAATGCGATGAGAACTGCCTTCTGGGCTACATTATAGGCTTCGTCTAAATCTACGGTAGAAGCATAAATGGCAGAGGATCGTTGGTCTGTTCCCATGACCTGACCACGGGCAGAACCGCGAACTGCCAATCCTTTTTCATTAAGCAGGTTTACGATTTTCTGGCTTGCAGTTAGTTTTGCAGAACCGAATTGGGTATGTCCGAAACTGTCTTTCAGTTCGCCGATTTCGCCCACTTCAAAACCTTCACTTACTACGATGATGCAACGACCATTTCGTTTAAGTTCGTCGTTGACAAGGTCACACATCTGTTCGGGGGTAACTTTCGATTCGGTCATATATATTTGCAGGGGTATTTGTCGGTCTGGGTCGGCTAATCGTGCCGAAGCGGGAATGAATCCAATTTTTCTGCCCATGGCTTGTAGAACTAATACGGGGTCTGCTGGACAGGAACCACGATTTTCCTCTTCCGCATTTTGCACCAGGCACATCCAGTAGCGGGCAACACTTCCATAACCCGGGGTGTGGTCAATAAGTTTAAATTCAGAATCTCCAACATCGTTGTCTATTGTTTTGGGAATACCTACTGCTACTAAATCCAAACCCTGCTCTAAGGCTAACTTGCTTACCTTGTTTGCTGTGTCCATGGAATCGTTTCCACCAATATAAAAGAAATAACCAATATTATGGGCTTTCATTACATCAATAATCCGCTGGTAATCCTCATCCTGTCCTTTTTTTAATTTATAACGGCATGTGCCGATGGACCCTGCTGCAGGTGTATGTCGAAGCAAAGCAATTTCTTCGGAATTTTGCTCGGATAAGTTTAAAAGTTCTTCTTTAATAACTCCTTCAATTCCATGCCAACCCGCGTAAACTGTACCGAATGTTTCAGGGAACATTTTGCAAGTTTCGATGACACCGCGAAGTGAATTGTTAATTACGGGACTAGGTCCACCTGATTGGGCAACGATAACATTCTTAGGCATTATTTATCTCCTTTCCAATGTTTATTTGATAAAGAGTATTTTAAATGATTGAATTTATGATGTGAAAGTAAACAATAATTATTCTTTCACGCGGTAGAGGACTTCCCCCGCTTGTGGGACAAAGAGAATTCCTTCTTCTTCTCGATTTTTCCAATCCTCTATATTTATTGAATTTGGGTCTCGATAACCTAAATTAATTTCATCGCATATTTCTTTAGGAATAGATGTGGCTAAGGTAACCTTTACTCGTGGCTTTTCAATGCCGTTGATATAGGTTCCTATTCCGCGGACATGTGTAGAATGGGCTAAAATTCCACCGGGAATATCTTGGAATTTATCCATTTGAGCAAGGAAATAATCACGAGTATGGTAACCAATTTTTCGAATTAAGTGCCCGTGCGTAACGCTAATTTCTTTTATGTGCGGTCCATAAATGATGAGTTCACCATTATCAGCGACGACAGGTTCTAATTTATACATGCATTTACCGGCTGTCCATATCTCGTCATACATAAGGGGTGATTCTGCAAGAACGGAATGGTAAGTGCGAGGTTTGAAAATAATATGAGTTTTCTCGGATAGGTCT
>DAOSUS010000040.1 GCA_035378955.1 Candidatus Hydrogenedens sp.
AGAGATACTTTAATTTGTTCTCTTTTTTCCTCTTTGTATAATAGTTCCTTTAACCTGCATTGAATTTTCATCTTTAATAGTTGAATCAATTTGTCCTTTATCTTCTGATTCCCATACACCGGATAACCTTGGTCTGGATTTGTTACCTCTTCATACAAATACTTTGAAGATAAATACCACGACTTCTTAGTTTTGAATATTTCGTTTGACTTCTCTATTATCTCTTCTTCTTTTTCACTATCTAATAAGGGTAATTTATTAGCAGATAATAATTTCTTGTACACATTCACACAATCAGCCACATTCTCGGGGTCGAATGAGTAACTTTGGGTCGGAAAATAGAGAAAGAATAAATTGAACACAACAAAAATATATACAAACAACCCGCTATTTCGGTATAACATAATTTTTTCCCTTTCTGATAATTAATTTTTATCTAATTAACCTCTATATGAATATGTTTAAATGGGAATAATTCCCACCAATATTTTCCTTCAGAATTTGTCTCACTATTAGCCATATCTTGAGTAAAAGATACATACGTAATTCCATTATATACTTTTAATTGACTGCAACACCCTGCCAGAAAAGCACACCTACCCACCGCCAATTTATCTATTTATTGTCGAGATATTTTATCAATTAATACATTTACCCTGTCTTGGAATTTTTTTACTCTGTCTAAAATTTCATTTTTTCTCTTTTCATCAAATTCCTTCAATTCTTGTATATGTTTCTCTGTATATTTTGACATTACTATTTCTCCTATTTTCTTAATAATTTCTATATCCTCTTTTTCTCCTATTTGTTCATAAACTTTCAAAGTAAGTTCACAATATCCTAAACTTGGAAATAAACATTTTTGAACTGCAGATTTTATTTCTTTTTTATTTGCACTGGTATATTCTTTATTATGATTAATAATTGTTTCTATTATCTGAAAGAACTCATCTAAACACATATAGCCCCCTTTATCGCTATAAATATTACCATCAATTTTTCCATTTATATTTACCTCTTTTATGAAATGATCCGGGTAATTCTTTGCTATAACTATGGCACGAGTATATTCTGGGAACAAGCAAGAACTGCTACTATCCCATCTCCACAAATAATCATAGATATTTTCAGGAAAAGTACTTAAAACTATTGAAAAAAACGACCCTATTGTCCAATAATAGTTTTCTGGTTCAAACTCTCTTTCCATACCAGGTGGAGGAGTTAATTCCTTTTTCTCTTCCTCGTCATTAAGATAGCATTCAGTACATAAATCCCCATCTATTGATATCAATCTATTCCATAACCCTTTTGCAATTTCAATTATCTGTTTTATATATTCCTCTTGACTTTTTTCTTCTTGTTTTAATACCCATTTTTTTAATTTGCATTGGATCTTCATTTTCATCAATTTTACTGCTAATTCTTTTATTCTTGGATTACCATATATTATGTATCTACCCTTATTTTCTCCTATCTTCTGACAAAGATATTTAATAGCTCCATATATAGACTTTTTCTCTGTAAGAATTTTCTCAACATCATCTAATATCTTCTTTTCTTCCTCTTCACTCAACATTGGAAGTTTATTTTCCTTGACAAGGTTATAAATCTTTTCCCAATCTACCTTGTCATCACCTAACTCTATTATATCTGACCTTCCGCCCTCAACTTGCACTAATAGACCTATTAAAAATGTTACATATAATAATATCTTACATATACTGATCATTCTTTTTGAAGACATATTTTTAAATCCTTCTCTGTTTCAGTTATGGATTACTATATCCCCACATGGCCATGCGTATATATCCAATCATTAGGTGGATTTTCAGGTGGTATATCGCCTGGTTTTAAAGGTGGTATAAAAATATTTTTGAATGCGATGCTTTCTTCTTCACTACCTTGTTGATAATAAAGTAAAATCTCCCAATTGCCGTTGCATATAAATGCACAACGTGCTACTCTCCAGTTTTCTAATGAACTTAGTTGGTCATAGTCAAAGGCTTTACCGGAAAGATGCTTGCTTGTTCTGGCACCATTCGCAGCCGTGTTATTTTTAGGACAACGGTAAACACAGAGTTTTTTGTATGTTTCTTTTATTACTATACCTGAAACTTTCTCATTTATTGTATTCCACTCATTATTATCTCTTAAAATATTACGATTCATCTTTCTTATGTTACCCTTAGGAGAAACATAAATATACATCCTGTCTCTACCAATCGGTTTATTTATTCCTTGGATAAACGGTCTATTAATGCGTTTACTTTCAGTTGGAATTCTTCTAATGTTTTTTTATATACCGTATTTTTCTCCTTATATAAATCTTGGTTAATTACTTCTTGCCTCGGAGAATCTTTTGGTATTTCTTCGAGCCATTTTTTCAATGTTTCTATATCTTCTTTTTTACCTATCTGCTCATATATCTTTAATCCTTCCATATATCCTAGGAGGGACTTAAAGTTCTTTGATATGACAGATTTGATCATTTTTTCATTCTTGTCTAAAAATTCTTTATTGTACTTGATTATTAAATTAAAGACTTTAAATGAATCTTCAAAAGTAAGATATCCACCTTTTTGTCGGTGAATCCATGCAAAGTTACTATCTATATAACCAGTTGAAATATCTTCTAAAAACTTTTCCGGACATACCTTGGCGATATAATAGGCTCGGATATAAGCCAACATAACTCCACCCTGGGGTGTTTCCCAGATATAATCATAAATCCCCTCTGAGAAAGTGCTAATTGCTATTGAATAAAAACTTTCGATTTTAACGTAATAACCTTCAAGAAACTCGGAGTACGCATTTCTTTCCATATCAGATGGAGGGGACAATATTTTCTCCTCCTCTTTATCATGTAGATAACACTCTGTACATAAATCTCCATCCTTTGAGATTAAATAATCTAAATATCTTTTTGATTTCTCTTTACAAGTTCTTGACCATTCTTCTATTATCCTTTGTTTTTCATGCTCACTTATATCTTCTCTTTTCTTAGCTTTTTCTATAAAATTATCACTTATCTCTTTTTTTAATTTACACTGAACTCTTATCTTAAACAACTCAACTAATTTGTCCTTTATTCTTTGGTTTCCATATCCCAAGTATATCGAATCTCCTGTTCCCAATCTACTTATTATGTATTCCATTGCTAAGAGTAAGGATTTTTTCTCCCTCAAAATTTCATTAACTTTATTTAATATTTCCTCCTCTTCATTATCACTCAATAAAGGTAATTTGTTTGCTTTCGTTAAACTATAGTACCTCTCCCAATCTACTTTTTCATCTCCTATAGTCTCTGCATCAATACTTCCATGGGGAAATAATAAAAGTGTTAAGTGAAGTAACATCAAATAGATTAATATTTTCTTGTGAAACGCCAGAAGATACTTTATCATATTTATTCTCCATAAAATGTTGAATTCCTAAGTTCCGACATGTCCATGATATATTTCAATATTTGATGGAGGAAAGTCCGGTAATTGGCCGGTTTCAGGGTTAACATACTGTTGAATACTTTTTCTACCATCATTTGTGTATAACAAAATTTCATAATTTTTATTTATTTCGTAAGCAATTTTTCCTACTCTCCAGTTTCCTAACGAACTTAGTTGGTCATAGTCAAAGGCTTTACCGGAAAGATGTTTGCTTGTTCTGGCACCATTCGCAGCCGTGTTATTTTTAGGACAACGGTAAACACTTGTTACATTGACTGTTCCACCGTATTGTTGATCGTATGCTTGGTTTACAGCCGCATAGCAATCTGCAACACCTTTTTCTATAGCCCAGCCGGTATGAGGATAAGGGAGATTTCCATGATCGCATTCGAGTTTGTTAAAGGGTAATAATGCTTCCTTTGTATAGCATAAAGGACTATTGGGATCGTTTGTTACGAAATCACAGCAGGTTGGTATATTCTCGGTATACATTTGATTATTATTCGTAACATCTGGATTATTATACATATCTATAACTATATCTCTACCATCGGGAGCATCCATACAACCAACACACTCATAACCATATCCGCAATACAAACGAAAAACAGGTCGAACAAAAAACTGAGTGCAACCCGCAGGAATATGAATATTATTCGGTTCATTTACGGGATCAAAGGGTCCATGAATATTCATGAATAAAGTTAAATTATCATTATACGATTCAACCTTTTTCCATACTTGACCATCTGCAGATACCTCCCAATAATTGAACACTGCTCCTTGGCAAGGTGATGCATGCAATACTACTCTATTACATTCAGAACATGGGGAAAAAGTTTCGATAGGAGATAAGATATTACATTGTGGTGTATATGGAACAGGGTTCCAACCCTGGGAAGGTCCAATGTCTGTCGGAGGATAAATAATACCAGGTTCTATTATATATGCTGTTCCTCCTTCATCAATTCGTTGACAATTCTGATGATCAAAATATATCTCACCTTGAGGAATGGGAAGGTTTAAGTATACTTTATTAACCAAAAGGGCAGTGGCACTATGGTCTTGATTTTGAGTATATCTAAAGTTAGCAGAGGCAATGATAGAAGTAGCAAAAAGGTTATCACTGGTACAATACCAGAGAGCAAGAGATTTGTCATCACCGGGAACAACAGCAAAAGTAAATTTTCCATAAGAGCGGGCATAGTTATTTAGATAAAATCCTAAATTACAAGAGGCATCTGGGTCAAAATAAGAACATAGGTTAGGGCATCCTGAGTTGAAATAAATACCGTCTCCTCCATATATACTTAATAACATTTCGTGGTAATCCCAATTGTAATTTTCCACAGGAATCGCTACTGGCTTAATATATATGTCATCTACCATTAATAATTGGACAGGATTTTCCATATATCTACGACCTATGCAAACAGAAGAACCATGCCAATCAATAATGAAGTTTGATGCAGGCAAAACAGATACATTGGCTATATCCCCTCTATCGTATTCAACTTCATAACGCCAGGGAATAGGTTCTCCATTTATTATTGTGGTTTGTATATTTTTTGCGTTTCCAGGAACATTTAATCTATTGCCCCATAGTAAAAAAGGATTTATATCACATTCAACCGTAAGATTAACTTTTTTCTTTCCAACATGGGCAGTTACATGTTGTGGACCATCTTTTATTTGAACATATCCAATATCTAAAGATAAATTTGTTAACAAAATATCCGGAGGGTATGCCGACCAATATGCAAATTCATAATTTGGATCAATATTTACATATTTTACTTCTACTACTTCACCTTTAACAAAAGTATCACCACCTTGAGTCACGACTACATATCCTGGAGTATCTTCACAGTTTAAACCGCAATTTACACTTGTTGTCAATGGATAGTGCACATCACATTCTTTACAGGGACAGCCTGAAACTAAAAGGACTATAGTAATAATGATAGATAGATAGATAGATAAATTTAGAAAAGTAACTCCTTAATTCTTTATTCATAGCATATCCTCCTTATTTTACTGTCTTGCTTGTTGTGCTGTTATTTCATTTATCATTGTTTGGATAGTATTATTGTTAACTGCACCGTAGTCAATGTTGTATTTAATGGGTTGGGTTATGTCATGATTGGTAAGATAATTTTTTATTTTTGTATCCGGTGTTTTATGAATAATTTCATCGTAATACTTCCGACGAAGTTCCTGATTTATCGGGTCATTAAAAATATCTCCACTTAATGTTCCTGTTCGTATATAAGGAGTAGTAGTGCTAATTACTTCTAAACTATACTCGAAAGGATAATTTTCTAATTTTGTGAGATTCGCTTTTATTCCCAGATTATAGTTTGTTTGTAAAAATTTTCCTGATTGGATTTCCAACGCTCTTTTTGCAATATCGTAATATCCCAGTTTAACGAAAAATTTTATTCCTTTGTCAATTAAGTTTAATTGTTTTTCATATACACTCATTAATCCGGGTAGAGGGGGCAAAACATCTAATTGCAAAATGTCAGACAAACATTTCTCCGCTTCTTTCACCCAATAATTTTCCGTAGCAAGGTCTAACAAAGTAAACTTTGCATATAGCACATCCGGGGTGATTTCTTTTTTCAAACTGGCATTTAGAAGAGCGGTTTTAACTATTTCCCGGGAATTTTCATTCTGTATCATTCCACACTTTAGAAAAGTAATAAGAGTATATCGAGTATTAGAGTCTTCTTCTTCCTTGAGCATTTCAGCCCATTTCTGGATAGTTTGTTCATTTATATCGTAGAGATTCATGGAGAGAAGCACACTCCTTATTTTTGCAATCCCGCGGAGTAGATTTAGATTGTCAGCGGTTACCCCTGCTTCGACCACACCTCTTAGTAGGTCTAATTGGTTTGGATTATCTATATATGTCTGCACAAGTATTTTAGGGTCACTATTTTTATATCTGGAAATAACTGTATTGATACTACGGTTTACTAAATCCTGTAATAAGAATTGCACAGATAAAGAATCAGGGTATTTTGACAAAAACAATGAATTTACTAACTTTTTATTCACATCTAATAAACTGGAAGCGAACCCTTGGGGATTGTATTGAAGATTCTCTTCCGACACGGTAGCAAAAGCATGGATTGTATCTGCTAAGAACTTTAAGGTCTGATTTCCATCCAGAGACGAATCGCTTAATAATGAACTATAACGATTTCCTGCAGATAGTAGAGAAGCCACATCACGACGATATAGAAACGCTATTCCTACCAATAATTTATCAGAAGGGTACTGGTCTTCCTGAACTATTTTTGTTTGTCCTAATTGCTGCTTTATAAGAGTTTCTGGCTGATAAAATTTGTTGACGATAAAACAATAGAGATGAAGGGGTTCTAAAAGTACTTCGGCACTTTTTATATCATTTTCAGGTGCAGAACGAAACAGTTCAAAAATTTTTTGAAGAGCGTCTCTTGCTTTTCCATTGTTAATATCTGTATAGGCAGACAACTCCGTTTCTTTAACTGTTTGTAAAAAACTGTTGTCCACTGCATAACCAGACAAGACGACAGACACGAACAAGATAGCTATAATTATGGAATGTGTTTTGGGGAAAGATGCTTTAATCATAGTTGTTCTCCTTTTTATAAGTTTGTCCAAACTCTATAAAGTATATTGTAAAAAAAAAAGCATTTGTCAAGTAAAATTTTTTAAAAAATTTTAAATTATCTTACTCTTATTATATTTATGCTTTTCCCCTATCTTTTTGTTCCCAAATTATTAAATAGTAATAATCACTCCCATTTATCATTCGTTCTAAATTGTAAAATCGTAGTTTATTACTTATTATTTGTAATTAAAGGTAGAAGTCTTTCGCTGGGTAATTCTATTTTTTTTAAAATATCAATGAAATGTTTATAGAAAAATGCGGATGTTGGCTCCTTTTTTGATTTCATTGAGCCATTTTTGATAGCGTTCGTTGATGTATTGTTCTTTGAGTTTGGGTTCAATAATTATCCTTGCCTGTTCGTAGGATAGTTTATCGTTTCCTTGTCTTTCTTCTACTTTCAGGATGTGGAATCCCCATTCGGTTTCGATAGGTTCACTGATTTCTCCCACAGATAATTTTTCGATTACCTGTTCCAATTCGGGAACTAAGTCCCCATGGGATACCCAGCCAATAAGTCCCGCCTTATCGGCTTCGGGACCCTGTGATTCGTTTTCGGCTGTGGAACCGAAGTCTGCACCTTGTTTCAGTCGGTCAAATATTTCTAAAATGCGTTCTTTTACTTTGGCTCGTTCTTCGGCTTCTTTCGGAGCGGAAAGAAAAATTCGGCGGACTTTGGTGCGTTGCGGATTTTGAAATTCTTCGATATGTTCGTTGTAGTATTTGGCTATATCAGGTTCTGATATGGTAATTTCTTTTTCAAACTCTTTTCTTTTTTTCAAAGCATAGGATAGGGCGATAAGTTGTTGTTTTATTCGTTCGCGGAATTCGCTTATCATCTCTCCGCTTTCTGCCAACAGCCGATTGAATTCTTCCGGGGAACCGTAGCGTTTTTTTATTTTATTAACACGCTCATCAATTTCTTTTTCGTCTACCTGTAATCCTTCGTTCACTGCTTTACGATAGAGGAGAAGTCTTTCGATATAACGGTCTAATGCCTTTTGAAGGGCTTTTTCCATCTCCTGCTGGATTTGCTGTGCGGATGCACCTTGTGATTGCAAATCAGCAAGGAAGGGGGCTATTTCCTCTCGCAGGTCACTCATAAGTATCGGTTCGTTATCTACTGTGGCAACGACCCCATCTAACAATACGCCATTTATGGCAAGGAGTCCTATTGTTAAAATTGATGCGATAGACATACCTTTCTCCTCTTTTAGTTTTATTTTATTTTTAACTGCTTGTTTGTTCCGAGCCTGTTCCTTTTATCATACCAATAGCATTTAATAATGCAATTATCGCCTGAATGATTACTGTAATACCACCAAGACCGGTATTTAATCCCCAGTCTAAATCTTTTGTTGTCGCCGAAATAGGTTTTATGTGTCTCATTTCAATACCCTTTATGTTGATTATAATAAAACAGGGAAGATAAATGTTATATTTATCTTCCCTATTATACTATTTTTATTATTTTTTTTCTAATGGTTTATACCTTATTCCGATTATCATTCTTCAATAGCAGAATAGTCTTGTTTTTCTTCGGTGTGTATTTCCAGATGTTCTTCTAATTCTTTTTCAGAAATACTTGCCAAAACGGGTTCCGATTTTTGATAGAAGCGACTACCTGTCCCCGCTGGGATGAGATGTCCTATGATTACATTTTCTTTCAATCCACGCAGATAATCACGTTTTCCGCGAATTGCCGCATCGGTCAAAACTCGGGTTGTATGCTGGAAAGATGCCGCCGCAATAAAACTCTCTGTGCTTAATGCGGATTTACTTATCCCCTGCAATATAGGTTCTGCCTCTGCGGGTTTTCCACCGCGTCGAATAATCTTTTCGTTAACTTCTTCAAATTTAGAACGGTCAACGATTTCATGAGCAACGAAGGGCGAATCCCCTGTGTTCTCTTTAATATGCACTTTGCGCAACATCTGACGAATAATAATTTCAAGATGTTTATCATTGGTTTTTACACCCTGGGCCCGATACACCCTTTGAATTTCGTCCAGAATGTATTTACGAACCGCTTCTTCTCCTTTGATTTCGAGAATATCTTCAAGAATAATGGGACCGTCGGTTAGTTGTTGTCCTGCATATACACGGTCGCCTTGTTGCACGAACAGATGTTTTCCGGGCGGAATGGTATATTCGCGTTCTTTACCAATCTTCGGGACAACCTTTACCTTACGCATACCCTTGATAGACCCGCCAATTTCAACAATCCCATCTATATGACTGATAATAGCAGGATTTTTGGGAACACGGGCTTCGAATAATTCTGCCACACGAGGCAAACCACCTACAATATCTTTTGTCTTACCCAATTTACGAGGGGTCTTCGCAAGAATGTCCCCTGCTTCTACTTCATCTCCATCCTTTATCATTAAATGCGTCTCAGGAGGTAAGGGAGCAAAGGCTAACACTTCATTATGTTCCCCTACAATAAGAATCTGGGGATGTAAATCATGTTTATGTTCGGTAATAATACGCTCTTCCAGTCGTGTCTCCGGATTTATCTCCACCTGCATGGTAACGCCTTCCACAACGCCTTCTAATTTAACCTTACCAGAGCGTTCTGCAACAATAACCAGATTGTAGGGGTCCCACTTATACAGCAGAGAGCCCTTCTTCAATTTCTGTTCATTTTCACAGAATAAGACAGAACCCATAGCCGGGGCAAAGCGAATAATTTCTTTCCCATCATCATTGAGAACACGAATTTCTCCACCACGATTTAATACAACGGTTTCCCCTTTACGGTTCTTATCGAATCTAATATTGTTAAAGATAACTTTCCCATTTTCAGGGATACGGACTTCGGGACTTTCTAACTGCAGACTTGCCGCACCTCCAATATGGAAAGTTCTCATCGTTAATTGTGTCCCGGGCTCACCAATGGCTTGTGCCGCAATAATACCTACGGCTTCGCCTAATTCCACCAATCTACCTGTAGCAAGATTTCTACCATAACATAAGGCACATACACCTCTTTTTGCCTGGCAGGTAAGCATAGAACGCACATGCACACCCGGCAAACCCGATTCCATTATTATCTTGGCTTTTTCTTCCGTAATCTCTTCATTAGCGTAAACGATAGGCTTGGAATGTCCCGGAATGATAATATCATCAATAGCATACCTTCCTACAATCCGTTCCTCTAAGGGAGTGATAATATCGGGACCGGAAGTTAAAGGTTCCACATATACACCATTCATCGTTCCGCAATCATACTCTTCGATAGTTACATCCTGTGCCACATCTACCAGTCGGCGGGTTAGATAACCTGCGTCTGCCGTCTTTAATGCCGTATCTGCCAGACCTTTTCTTGCACCGTGAGCAGAAATGAAATATTCCAGCACACTAAGACCTTCCCTGAAATTGGAGGTAATCGGAGTTTCAATAACATCACCGGAAGGTTTCGCCATCACACCACGCATACCTGCCAGCTGACGAATCTGGTCCTTACTACCTCGGGCTTTTGAAGCAAACATCAGATATAAGCCCGTAAAGCTCTGCTCTTTTTGTTCTAGAGCAGATAACATGGCTGCGGATACCTCATCGGTTGCCCGTTTCCACTCCTCAATAATCTTGTTGGTTCGTTCTCTCTGTGTCATCAAACCATGCTGGTATTGCTCTTCAATATGTTCAACCTGTTTGCGGGCACGGGCTAATATCTTTTCTTTTTCCAATGGAACTGTCATATCTTCCACACCAATGGAAAGTCCCGATTTCGTCGCATATTTAAATCCGATGCTCTTCAAACAATCCAACAATTCTACTGTCTTACGATGCCCAAATTTCTTGTAACACTCTGCAATGACCTTACCAATTGTAGATTGATTATGTTCTATATTTACATCTTCCAACTGAATTTCAGGAGGTAATCCATCCCAGAGAATAACCCTTCCTACTGTCGTATCTACTATTTTCCCCTGATTATGAATTTTTATCCTCGCATGAATATCTACATGCCCAAAGTGGTATGCTAACAGAACAGCCTCTTTATTCGGATATATCTTCCCCGCATTACAGAGAACCTCTCCATCCTTGGTTTTCCATTCCTCTTTCCATTCGCCTTTGGCTCCGGGACGAGAACGGGACAGCCACGCAATACCCAAAACGATATCCTGACTGGGTGTAACAATAGGCGAACCATCGGACGGAGAGAAAATATTGGAAGAACCCATCATTAACAAATGTGCCTCCAATTGAGCGGCCGGGGTCAAAGGCACATGCACCGCCATCTGGTCGCCATCAAAGTCTGCATTATATGCCCTACATACCAAGGGATGTATGCGAATGGCATTTCCTTCTATCAGTATTGGCTGGAATGCTTGTATTCCCAATCGGTGCAGAGTGGGGGCACGGTTAAGAAGCACAGGATGGTCCTTAATTACTTCTTCTATCGCATCCCATACTTCAGGGCGGCCCTGTTGTATCATTTTCCGTGCCGCCTTAATTGTAATGGCAATCCCCTTTTCCTGAAGACGACTAATTACAAACGGTTCAAACAGCGTCAGCGCCATTCGTTTAGGCAAACCACATTGATTTAGTTTTAACTCGGGACCTACAACGATAACCGTTCGACCGGAATAATCTACGCGTTTACCCAACAAATTCTGACGGAATCTGCCCTGTTTACCTTTGATGAAATCACTCAAAGATTTCAAAGGCCTCAAATTGGTACCTACTACCGCCCTACCATGTCGCCCATTATCAAATAGAGCATCCACCGCTTCTTGAAGCATTCGCTTTTCATTCCGCACAATAATTTCCGGGGTGCGAATTTCCATAATCTTCTTAAGACGGTTATTGCGGTTTAATACACGCCGATAAAGGTCATTCAAATCACTGGTCGCATACCGTCCTCCATCCAAAGGTACTAAAGGCCTCAAATCCGGTGGAAGAACGGGAATAACATCTAAAATCATCCATGATGGCTGATTCCCTGATTTGCGGAACGCCTCAACTATCTGTAGTCGCTTAATTGCTTTCGCTCGTGTTTGAGCGGAGGTAGAGTTGGCAAACTGCTCCCGTAGTTCCGCCGCCAATACATCCAGATTTATCTCTTCTAATAAAACCTTTATCGCTTCCGCTCCCATCTTCGCTTTAAAGGTATTTGAACCAAATTCCTCTATTGCATCCTGATAATCATCTTCAGATAAAATTTGCAACTTCTCCAAACGAGTTGTCCCGGGGTCTATTACAATATAACTTTCATAATATATAACTCGTTCCAGACTACGAACCGGCAAATCTAAAAGGTTGCCCATACATGACGGATTATTCTTAAAAAACCAGATATGAGCAACGGGGGCCGCAAGACGAATAGAGCCCATTCGTTCCCGTCGCACTTTGGCTTCGGTAATCTCCACACCACACTTATCACAAATAATACCCCGATGCTTTACTTTCTTATACTTACCACAGCCACATTCCCAGTCCTTTGTAGGACCAAATATCTTCTCGCAGAAGAGACCATCCTTCTCGGGTTTAAAAGTCCGATAGTTTAGCGTTTCGGGCTTCTTCACTTCTCTCTTAGACCATTTCATTATCTCTTCAGGAGAAGCAATCCGAATTTGAAGTGCATCAAATCGGTCTGATGTGGTAGGAACATATTTAGCCAAGGTATATATCCTCCTCGTCTTCTTTTTCTTCTGTATCTATTGCTGTTTCAATTTTCGCAAGTTTAATTACATCCAGACATAAACTCTGCATTTCACGGATTATCACATTAAAAGATTCCGGAACAGAGGGTTCTACTTCATAATTCCCTTTTACAATAGCATCGTAAATCTTGGTTCTGCCTTGAATATCATCCGATTTTATCGTAAGCATTTCTTGAAGAGTATGGGCAGCACCATACGCCTCTAACGCCCAGACTTCCATTTCTCCAAATCGTTGCCCACCAGAATTGGCTTTACCCCCTAACGGCTGTTGGGTCACTAAGGAATAAGGTCCAATAGCACGGGCATGTATCTTATCATCTACCATGTGGTTTAATTTCATCATGTAGATATAACCTACACAGGTTTCATGATGAAACTCTTCGCCTGTTTTCCCATCGCGAAGTTTTATCTTACCACTTGCTGGAAGTCCTGCTTTTTTCAAATAATCTATGATGGTCTCTTCCTTAGGTCCATTAAATACAGGGGCCGCTACCTTCAATCCAAGCACCTTCAAAGCCCAGCCCAAATGCGTTTCTAAAATTTGTCCTACATTCATTCGGGAAGGCACACCAAGAGGATTTAAGATAATCTGGATAGGGGTTCCATCCGGTAAGAAAGGCATATCTTCCACAGGAACAATCTTCGCTACAACACCTTTGTTCCCATGGCGGCCAGCCATCTTATCGCCTACGGACATTTTTCGCTTGGTTGCTATATAAACTTTTACAACCTTATTTACGCCCGGAGGTAATTCGTCTCCTTCTCTCAACCGCTCTAATTCTTTCTCACGAAATGATAATAATTTTTGCTCTTCCAATGCTGCCTGATTTACTAATCTTGTAAACCACGATTGTACTTTCTTATCCTCAATCTTCAATCGCCCTAATATAGAATATCCCAACTCCCTCAAATGCGATGGTCTTACAGATTTACCTTTTTCAAGCACATAATCATTCTTTGTATAATCAAAAACATCTTCTGTTATTTTTTGACCCAACATATCATCGCGAACTAAATCCACAAAGGTCTTCCGAATCTTTTCTATCCGTTCCGCATACTCTTGTTTAATGCGTTCTGCTTCTCGGGTAATTCGGGCTTTGGTTTGCTTATCTATGGCTTTATTCCGACGACTGGAAACTTTCACATCTACTACAACCCCTTCGGTACCTGGGGGAACATATAAAGAAGCGTTACGAACATCTTCCGCTTTTTCTCCAAATATTGCAATCAACAATTTTTCTTCCGGAGCCAGTTCTTGTTCTCCTTTCGGCGTCACCTTACCCACAAGAATATCTCCCGGCTTTACCTTTGAACCAATATGGATAATCCCATTCTCATCAAGATTTTTTAAGGACTCTTCCCCTTCATTGGGAATATCGGGGGTAATTTCTTCCGGTCCTAATTTGGTATCGCGTGCTTCAATTTCAAAAACTTCAACTTGAATGGAAGTAAAAACATCATCTTTAATCAATTCTTCACTCAGGATAACCGCGTCCTCAAAGTTATAACCTTCCCACGGTAAGAAAGCAACCAACACATTTCTACCTAATGCCATTTCTCCATCACACATTCCCGGTCCATCTGCAATTATATCCCCGGCATTTACTTTATCACCCTTCTTAACAATAGGCTTTTGATTAATACAGGTACTTTGATTGGAACGCGTATATTTCTTCAAACGATATACATCTTCTTCCAATCGAAACGGATTATCTGTCTTGGCGCTGTCTATGCGAATACGAATGATTTCGCTATCTGCATATTCGACAACTCCCGACCTTTCTGCACGAACAGCCGTTCCTGAATTTCTGGCACAGATTTTTTCCAGACCTGTTCCAACCAGAGGTTGTTCCGCTTTTAATAAAGGAACTGCCTGCCGTTGCATGTTTGAACCCATCAAAGCACGGTTTGCGTCGTCATGTTCCAGAAATGGCACCAATGCCGCAGCGGCACTCACAATTTGCTTTGGAGATACATCCATAAAATCCACCTCTTCCGGTGGAACCATTGGAAAATCCCCTTTATGTCGGCAAAACACAAGATGATTCTTAAATTTGCCTTTATTATCCAGAGGTTCATTTGCCTGAGCAATCTTATAATTATCTTCATCGTAAGCAGTCAGGTAAACAATCTCATTGGTAACTCTTCCATTTTCTACCTTACGATAGGGGGTTTCAAGAAAACCATATTCATTTATTCGTGCGTATGTTGCCATTGAAGCCATCAAACCAATATTCGGTCCTTCAGGCGTTTCTATCGGGCAAATGCGACCATAATGGGTTGGATGAACATCGCGGACCTCGAAACCCGCACGGTCCCGATTTAATCCACCCGGACCTAATGCACTTAACCGCCGTTTATGCGTTAATTCCGATAAAGGATTGATTTGGTCCATGAAATGGGACAACTGGCTTCTTCCAAAAAAGTCTTTTAGCACAATTCCCATCGGTTTAGAATTGATAAGGGACTGTGGAGTATATTCTTGGTCTTCAGAACGATAATTCATTCGTTCACGAATGGTTTTTTCCATCCGTGCCAGACCAATACGGAATTGATTCATTAATTGTTCACCAACTGTCCTTACACGGCGGTTGCCTAAATGGTCAATATCATCCAGTGTGCCTTCACCCCGATGTAATTTTACTAAATATTTAAGGGTTTCTAAAATATCTTCTTTTGTTAAAGTCCTCTGCTTCTGTGATATTTGCAACCCTAATTTTCTATTAATTTTATACCTACCTACAGAGGCAAAATCATAACGAGACGGGTCAAAAAATAGACTTTCAAAATGCTTCCGACACTGAGCATCATTGGTAGGGTCTCCCGGTCTCATACGAACATAAATTTCACGAAGTGCCTCTTCCTGCGTTTGAGCCTGGTCCATATTAAGCGTTTGAGCAATACTTATATCGCTCAACACATCTTGCTTGTTAAGAATATAAAATTCACGAATAGGAGAGCGAAGAACGGCATTTAATACAGCGGTTGTAATCTGGGATGAGGCATCGGCAATAACTTCACCGGTTTCAGGGTCTATTATATCTGTAGCAAGCCAGCTACCAACCAGAGCCTTTACCTCTACACGAGACTCAACCTCTTTCTCTACTATTTTACCACCTCGCTTTACCTTCTGTTTATGAAAGATACATGCTTTGCTGCGTTTTATCTGAACACGGTCTACCCTATAAAACATCTTCAAAATTTCATCCGGCTCAACATGCCCCAAAGCCTTCAAAAATGTCGTCGCCAACATTTTTACCCGTCGGTCAACGGTAACCCATAATGTATCATTTATGTCATATTCAAATTCTATCCATGCTCCACGGTAGGGAATAATTCGAGCAGATAAAAGGAACTTTCCTCCCTGATGTTGCTTCTTTTCAAAAGATACCCCCGGTGATTTATGTAATTGGCTTACAATAACGCGTTCTGCACCATTAATAATAAATGTTCCCGTAGGCGTCATTAACGGAACTTCGGCTATGAATACTTCCTGTTCAAGAACCTGTTTCTCTTCCTTTTCACCTTTAAGGGACTCTTCATATATCGTAAGTCTCATTGTGGCTTTTAATGTGCCACTATAAGTCAATCCTAAATTCTGACACTCCTCTATTGTATATTTCGGAGGGATAATGTTATACGAAACAAATTCTAATTTCGTCAAACCATTAGGCGATTCTATAGGAAAATATTCATTGAGAACTGCTTGCAGTCCTTTGTTTTGCCGTTCACGGGGAGGCACCTCCCATTGTAAAAAATCGGCAAACGATTTGGTTTGAATTTCAATTAGGTTGGGCAGATGAGATAAATCCTCAGGTGCACGGGATAAAGAAATGCGTTCTGTTCGGGGAGCCACAGCCATTCAATAACTCCTTATATAAGGTTCCGGAAAATTTATGAGAAGTGACACTTATACCTACTCTGATTCTTACTGGTGTAAAGATAATTCATGATTTTACCGATATTTATTTTCAAAATCATAAGGTCTATATTTTAGAGGAATAATTATAGCAATTTTAAAGCCAAAATGCAAATCCCCTTACCCCCAACTTAATTTTGTCAATTCTGTTATTCTTGTGCTATCTTTATTCTCCTGTTTCTATGTTATATAATTATATAGCATATTTTACAAAAATATTTTTCTATAATTCAAGTGCTTTATTAAAAAATTTGGGATGATTCCCCGCAACAACAATTGTAACCTCTCCTTTCACAGTTTCTGATTTCAATCGCTCCATAACTTCTGATAGATACCCTCGATATACCCGTTCAAATTTCTTGGTCATTTCAAAACATATGGCACATTTACGGTCTCCTAAAACTTTGATTGCTTTTTCTAAAAATTTCTGAACACGATAAGGAGACTCAAAAAAAATCAAGGTATGAGGTAAGTCTTTTTCCTGTTCTAAAAACCGATGTAAAGGTCCTTCTTTCCGTGGAGGGAAGCCTTTGAATGTATATGAAGATGTAGGGAGACCGGACAAAACAAGTGCTGTTTCAACAGCCGTTGCCCCCGGTATTACTTCAACATCATGTCCCGACTCTATTGCCGATTGAACCAATTTATACCCCGGGTCACTAATACATGGAATTCCCCCATCCGAACAGAAGCCAACCTTTACCCCTCTGGATAGTTCTTCAAGAACACTGGAAATAATTTTAGGTTCTCGTGCTTCAAAGCATGCCCATACACGAGGTGGAAAGGGTATTTTATAATGACTATATAACCTACGCGTAACACGGGTATCTTCACAAAGGAGCAACTCTACTTCTTGCAACATTCTCAAAGCCCGATAGGTTATATCCTCCATGTTTCCTATAGGTGTGGCTATTATATACAGTTTACCCATAAAAGATTTTTTACTTTCACGATTCGTTCGGCTCAATTTTTGGTTTTAATACAACAGCATTTTCTGTTTGTAATGCTTTCACAATTTGCTCATACATAGCATCATCTTTATAAATTCCCACAATAGCCCCGCCCGAACCTGTAAATTGAGCATGAGCCCCCACAGAACGGGCAACATCTACTAAACGAACTTGACGTGGGTCAAGGTTATAAATTGATTTCCTACGGTCAAAATTCATATCCATCCAGATACCTATTTCTTCTCCCTTTCCTGCCCATAACAAATCCCGGGCTATACGGGCATACTCAGCAAAATCATACATCGCCTGATGAACTTCGGGGTCTCCATCAAGCCATCGTTGTCGGACATTGTTATGAAATACTTCCGAACCTTCCGATAATTCTTTTCTATAAGCAATAAACAAATTGGGTAATAGCGATACAGGTATCTCCTCATAATATCCATGTCCCTGTTTTTCCATCAAATCTTTGTTAAAATCCATAAATACGCACCCCTCATAAACCTGTATAACACGGTCTTGTAAACCCGCAAAAATCCCTAACTCCTCCGTCTCTACACTTAATATAAGATTAGGAAGAATAGGTTTTGGAATTTCCACCTCATAAAATTCCATCAGACACTTCATCGTAGCAGTTACCAACGCACTGGAACCTGCTAATCCTAATCGTCGTGGAATAGTGGAACGATAGCGAATGGAAAAATTTTTTTGCGGAAGTCGGATATTATGTTCTTGACAATATTTGTAAAACTTATAAATCCCCGCCTTCATCAAACGAATGCCGCCATAATACCCGTTTAAACGAACATCTTCGGTAAGATGTTCAATAGATTCATACTTTGATTGGTCTTGGAAACTTGGAATAATTTCCAACTGGGGGCTTTCATAAAGACTTACCTTTGCATAAAAATCCCGAATAATTACACTTATTGTCTTGCCATAATAACCATCCGAAGGATTGCCTACCAATCCTGCTCGAGAATATGCTACATGTTCTATTGCCATAAACTTTTCCTTAAATGATAAGAACTGAAGATAAATTATAACGGATTTGAGATTTCTCGTTCTCTCTAAAAAAATAGGAAAGAATATTCTGAAAAAGATTTCCTAAATCAGGATAGCCGAAACATAAAAAATATCATCTCAAATAGTCTAATAAACTGGGTTGGATAACACGGGATGCCGCGTTAAGTGCGGCTTGATATGCATTCGTTTGTGTATTAAGATTGACAACCACTTCGGCTAAATCCGCATCTATACTATCGGATATAACCCTCTGAAATTCAATGTTAGCGGTTCTCAGATTTTCTTCCGTAGTATCCAATCTCTTACTAACGGCTCCTACCTTCGCCAAGGCTAAAGAAAGTTGGGAAATAGCATAGTTCGCTTCTTGAATTCGTTGTTCTATCCCGGTGAAATTGGCTGAACGCAAATCATCTCGAAGTGAAATTAAAGTCTGAAAAATATCCGTACTTTGTGCCCCTGTAGACAAAAACACTTCTCTACCGGTTTGATTTGTAACAACCTGTGTTCCTTCCATAATCTCAACACTAATATAATTATCATTCCCGGTATAAGATACCGATGCTATTTCTCCATTTGCATTTCTTGTCTCCTGAAACGGAGCAGAATTTGTAGCTGTTCCCCCAAAAATATATCTCCCATTCGTTTGATGGTTAGATTCTTTTAGTAAAGCCTCTATTAATTGATTTACCTCAGTTGCAATCTGGTCACGCTGTAATTGGGCATTGGTTGTGTTTCTGCCTTGTATGGCTAATTCTCGTGCCCGTTGAACAATATCTAAGGTTGTCATTATAGTAGTTTCTGTTTCATTTAAATAAGGACGGATAGTGGTTATATTCTTTATATACTGTTCGTTTTGTGTAATCATGGATTGAGCAGATATAGCCCTGCGTGCACTTAAAGGGTCATCCGAAGGACGGTTTACTCTCTGTCCTGAAGAAAGTTGTTCCTGCAAGGTTAATATCCGTCGTGTTTGATAAGCCAAATCTGTAAGGGTTCTATCCACAAGCATGCGAGAAGTAACACGAATAATACCCATAAACTTATCCTCTATCATCAACAAAGCGGGTTAATACTATTTCGGCTTTCTTGAAATTGGAATCTGTATAGAAAGAATTATTTTGCTCTTCATAATCGGGATATATCTTTTTAAGGGTGCTTTTTGCAGATTCCAGCGAAACTCGATAAAAAGGCACTGCTTTCCCAAGCCATGATTTTAAATAAAGCACTGATACTTTCATTCGGTCACATGAATCTATAATCTGCGACCTCCATGGTTCACCTACTTGTTCCGCAATATCTCGTATTCGTTTATCCGTCAAATTTATCCCTAAATTCCGACATATTTTATCAACCAATTCTTGACGAATAAACTCAAAACGGGCTGTTTCTTTTACAAGATAATCCATTGCAGAAGTTTTTTCGTTGAAATATTTGATATTCCCTTCAAAACCGGCTCGCAATTGTGCTACACAAACCGATACTAAAGTTTCCTGTCGCTCCGCTTGCTCCTCTAATAATTCACACAAACTTTCTATTTCCTTCATGTCCCAATCCTTTTAATCCTTCAACCCTTGAAAAGGTCCGAGATGAGACCACAACATTTGTATTTCCTGTGCGGTTATATACCCATCTTTATTCGCATCCCACTGCTGGAATTCGTGAATGGTCATTCCACTTTCCCGAACAGAAATTTTTTGGTCATGATTTGTATCATATAACGATACAAGGTTTTCTGCCTTTTCTTTAGACAATTCTTTCATCTTTATTTCCGATTTTAATACATCAGAAAAATTGCTTTGCGGTTTTGTTGCTTTCCTTTGTTTTATCACCATAAGTGTCTTTGCAAGTGAATTAATTGCACTTAATCCCGTAAGCCATTGAACCATTTGTTATTCCTTTACATTATTAGTTATCGGCAAATTCCTTTATTTTCTTAAACTCCATGTGTAGATTTACTTTCTGTCGCATTATCTATTTTTTGTTGTATTGTTTCCGTATTTTGAATAATCTGTTTCGCTATACCCAATTGTCCGGACTTCGCCATCTCTCCCGCAAAAGCATCATTTAACATATCGTAGTAAATCTCTTTTGTAGAATTTTGAGGAAATAGTTTAGAAGCAACGATTGTCTTTCGCATCTCTTTCAGGAGTTCATATAAAAATAATCGCTCCATTTCCTCCCCGGCTACTTTTTTTCGGACATCTTCACTACCGGAAAGGTTAATATTCGGCACAACATAATTTATAGGATTTACATATAACATTTACATAATCTCCAGTTCTGCATCAAGAGCCCCTGCCTCTTTCAAAGCCTGAAAAATAGAAATCATATCTCGGGGAGTAACCTTTAATCGGTTTAAAGCCTCTGCAACCTCACCTGCAGAAGTCCCCGAAATAGGCATAAGATAAGCCTCTGATTCCTTAACTTCCATAGCAGTAGTCTCTGTAACAACCGCTTGACTTTCGGTGAAAGGGGTCGCCGGTGTAACCTGAGGAGTAGAAGTAATTTTAATTGTCATATTCCCATGAGCCACCTGACAGGGCTTCACAACCACATCTCCACCGATTACAATGGTTCCTGTCCGTTCATTAATCACAATTTTCGCAGGTGGATTTGTAGTAACCTCTATATTCTCTATCCGCGCAATAAAACCGGTTAGGTCGTTATGGTAAGACTCCGGAACAGTAACTCGAACGGACCCCCCACCCATTGCAAGAGCCACATTCTCACCAAATTGATTTTCAATAGCCTGACGAATCCTATCGGCTGTATTAAATTCAGGTTGTTTCAATAAAAGGACTATCCTCTCCCCATCGGTAATGGTAGAGGGAACTTCTCGTTCTACATACGCCCCTAAAGGTATTCGTCCTGATGTAGGATGATTTTTTCGGACAGCAGTGCCTCCACCACCTCCTTTTTCTGCATTAAACCCGCCTATAGAAACAGGTCCCTGTGCCACAGCATATACGGTATCTCCTAATCCGGGTCCTCGTAAATAAGTTTCCAGAAGCATTCCCCCTTCCAAACTCTTGCAATCCCCTAATGTATCTATTTTAACATCAATTCGTGTCCCTTCTTTAGCAAACGGTGGAATTTCTGCAGTTACCATAACTATTGCAGAATTTTTGGGCGTCAAATCTTTTAAATTACTGACGGTAATTCCCAAACGGTCTAACATCTGACGCTGAGCAAGACGCGTAACCCCAACACTGTCGCCGGTACCTGCAAGTCCTACAACCAGACCTATTCCTTTTAATATATTTCCACGAGCACCCTGAACCTCACACAAATCGCGTATCCGTGCTGAATCCGCAAACATGGGGAAAAGAAATATCAAAGCAACGAAATATAAAAATACTCTTTTTGCAACCATAATGAAACTCCTTTTTAGAATGGTGAAAACCAATCTAAAATCTTTGTAATAATTCCACGCCGTTGATTGTTCCACAGGTCACCTTTACCTTTGAGCTGAACCTGAGCATTTGCCACCTGAGTGGATAATACTGTGTTATCTGGAGCGACATCCTTTGAGCGAACAACTCCACTAACTGTCAGTAGAGAATCCTCCCGATTAACCGTTACGCGTTTTTCTCCTTCTATTTTTAAGTTTCCATTGGGATAAACCTGCGTTACTGTGCAGGCTATGGTTGTGGTTAATGTGCTTGTGCGGGTTGTTTTCCCCCTTGCTTTTGTCTCGTTTTCTGCTTCAATCTTCCAATTGGGTAATAAGTCTGAGTTTATTAAACCTAAACCATCTGGTTTATCCGCTATTAGAAAGTTGTTATCCTTCTCATTCGCTTTGCTCTCGACATCCGACTCTTTCTTTGTATTCGTGTCTGCTGTTGTGCTTGCCGAAATCTTTTCACGAACAAGTATTGTGATAATATCCCCGGGCTGGAAACGGGTTCCTTTTTCCGATATTAATGTCCCAGAACGCTGTGCTTCGGGGGTAAAAAGGCTATCTCCATAAGACTGGGATAAAAAACAAAGGAAAAAACTTAAATACATAATAAATAGGTATCTTTTATTTTTCATAATTAATTACTCCACTTTAACAGTTCCATCCGATTGAACCGTTGCTTCAAATTGCTGTTCAGAATCTAAATACATACATCGAACCCGTTCGCCTATTCGGGCATCCGATAAAACTTTTACTTTAGCTGAAATCAAAATATTCCCTTGTTTATATTCCACAGGAACGATTTGATTTCGCTTTACAATTACAGGTGATTCTATATCTTCCAGTTGAATACTGGAACCCGAAGGAATAAATTTTTTGGCTGACATCCCAACAACAGAATACAAGTCCCAGATAGGAGACCCTGTATTCCGCGAAAGTGTTATTTGGCGAACAGATATATCCTCTTCTGTAATTATTTTCCCGCGTGGAATATCACGAACCGCAACTACGAGCATACCTTCTGTTTCAATAGTAACCCTGCAAATAATAGTCTTCTGAACCTTTCCCTCTATACGAACAATTCCCCGAAAAATACCTGTTCCCAAATAACGATAGGAATTATTGGCTTTCCATGTTATTTCTACATCTCCTTCAGGTAAGGCTAAATCTTCTGTCGGAGGATATATCTCTATTTGCGTATGACTTATTTCCCAGGGCATTTGTTGTTGAATATAATAGCGTAGTGACTCCACAAGTACATCTTTTGATATAACTGCGGTAGCCCGTTTTACCACAGTTTTACCTTTTTCATCCATGCTCAAATTTTCTGTATTAACACCGATTTGTTTCAGTTTGGAGAATACCAGCTTGTTAGGGATAACCCGTGCATACCCCGGTTTCGGTGCAGGTATTAATGGAATATCATTTACAAACTCGGTATCGACACCATCTAAAACATCGTTTAACATCACTTTATCACCCGAAATTTCTGCCTCCGATTTAATAGACATATTTTGGGAATATCCCCCGATATGTAATAACAAAATCACGAAATACAACAAAACAACTTTGTTAAATTTGGTAACACATATTTTCGATGACCCCATTGTCATCTGTTAAATTATCTCCTTACATTATTAGCGGTCTGAAGCATTTCATCAGAGGCTTGAATAACACGCGAATTCGCTTCATAAGCACGCTGAGCAATAATCATTTGTATAACTTCTTCCACAACCTGAACATTTGAATTCTCCAGAAAACCCTGTGCAATGGTTCCAAGTCCATCTAAACCCGGTTGCCCCACATTAGGAGTACCTGAGGCTTGCGTCTCTAAAAATAGATTTCTACCCAACCTCGCATCAAGCCCCGCAGGATTGGAAAATCTTGCCAATTCCAATGTCCCTATATTTTGGGGAGTATTATTACCAGGGACACGGGCAGAAACAGTTCCATCTGCTCCAATCGTTACTAACTCTGCTTCTGTAGGAATGGTAATTGTAGGGGTTAAAGGATACCCGTCTACAGTCATTACCGTTCCTTCTTCATTAATCTTAAAGGCACCATCCCGTGTATAGGCTGTAGTCCCATCGGGCAATTCAATCTGAAAAAAGCCATCTCCTTCTATCATTAAATCCAATGGATTACCCGTTTGAATTGCAGAACCCGATGAAAAGATTTTTGAAACAGCAGAAGGACGAACTCCATGTCCTATTTGAATACCCTCCGGAATAGTTGTGCCGGCTGTCGTTTCGCTCCCTGCGGGTTTAATAGTTTCATACAACAAATCCTGAAAATTTACACGACTTCGCTTAAATCCTGTCGTGTTAACATTCGCCAGATTGTTAGCAATGGCGTCAATATTCATTTGTTGAGCAATCATTCCTGTCGCCGCAGTAAATAATGAACGAATCATATATTCATCCTTCTATTATGTTTTAACCGACAAGTCCTACCTGTTCAATTAACCTGCCGATTGATTCATCTATGGCAGAAATAACTCGTTGATTGGCTTCGTAGGCACGAAGTCCCAATGTTACGCGTATCATTTCCGTAGGAATTTTTGTATTCGACCATTCTAAATATCCCTGACGAAGAGAACTTTTCGTTGCAGGTTGCATACCTTGTTGAATTTCCTTACTTGCCGAATACAAATTTTCTCCTTCACGCGTTAACCGTTCTGGATTTTTAAACTCGACACAGCGAATTTGTCCCGCGGAAACTCCATCCACAGTTACATTCCCATCGGAAGAAATATTTATTTCCGTTCCCTGTATCTGTATTGGCTGTCCATTCATCCCTAAAACACGATAACCTTGTGGAGTAGATAAATAGCCTTCTGCGTCCAGCGTTAAATCTCCAGCACGTGTAAATCTCTCTCCAGAGGAAGTTTGTAAAACAATATATCCCGGTCCCTGAATAGCGATGTTTAAAGGATTACCTGTTTGTTTTAATGGACCTAACGACAAATCTGGAAATGTTTCTACCACTTTTACTCCACCACCCGGTGCCGTTTTAGGAACATATACATGATAACTTTCCCCCGCTTTCTGAAATAATGGATAGAAACCTAATTGAACAGGCGTTAATGCTTTATAGCCTGCTGTGCTTGCATTGGCTACATTATTGGCATAAACAGATTGCCTCTGTTCAGAGGCAATCATTCCACCTGCTGATATATATATTCCAGGTATCATATCTTTTTACTTTTTATATGTAAATTGTTAACTGTTTTTTCAAAAGGCGGGTGGCAGGGCGCAACGATGTTTCGTAAAGGGACAAAGAAACACATGGGCGCAATACATTGCGCCATGCCGACCCATGGAGGAAAGTTGCTATGGGACCTTATTATGGGACATCTGTAATATTCAATTTTTGTTATTCCAGAAATAGCAAGCTCCATGCCATTAAAAAACTTTTTAATAAATTATTGACATATTAATACTTATGATTATCTCGTTTATAATATAGGTTTACGAAAATAGGAATGATTTTCCTCTCTCAAGGAAGAATTTGCATTTTATCCTGCTTTATTCATAAATTAACATTGGTAGTTAAAAAACAAGGTATTTTTTAAAAATGAAAATTATATCGGTAGAGTTTAAAAAAAGCGTGTTGAATATACAAGATATTCCTCGTGACCGCAAACCTGAAATTGCTTTTGCTGGAAAATCAAATGTAGGCAAATCTTCGTTATTAAATACCCTCTGGGGACGAAAAAATCTTGCAAAAACAAGTAATACTCCAGGAAAAACAAAAACTATTAATTTCTTTGAAGTAAACGGAAAATTTTACATGGTTGACCTTCCCGGATATGGTTATGCAGAAGTCCCATTGAAGATAAAAGAACAATGGAACAAGGTTATGTTTGATTACCTAACTCAAAGTGAAAACCTAAAACTTGTTGTGGTTCTTATAGACTCCCGTCATGGACCGGGCGATAAAGACCATCACTTATTAGACTTTCTGGAAGAACATGAAATTCCAACACTCCTTGTTGCAACAAAAATTGATAAATTAGGAAATGCCCAAAGAAAAATTCAATTAGATAAAATTAGAAAAGAACTTCGTCTGGATGAAGATGCTATTCTTCTCCCTTTTTCCTCACAGACCAAGGAAGGCGTTGCTCCTCTATGGAAAATCATCGGAGAAATATTAAATATCAGCAAATCATAAACCACCTATAAAAAAATTTGTATCTATAAATGCAGGGGTAATCCATAAATATCCTATAAAAAAATTTTACATATATAAATGCAGGGGTAATCCATGAATTTCCTATAAAAAATTTTGCATATATAAATGCAGGGGTAATCTATGAATATCCTATAAAAAAATTTTGCATCTAAATGTAGGGGTAATTCATGAATTACCCCTGAATTACCCCTGTATAAATTAAATATAACAACAATAAATCAGAATTAATTTTGAGAATAAAGACCTTTTGTATTGTCTTCTATCAAAAAACCCGCATCTTTATTCTGAAAAATTGGATAGAGTAATTTCCCTTCACCATCATAAAGCCCAAATGCAGGCAAACCTGTATTCGCTATACCCAGCAATATCTGAGGTTTCCCATCAGGTCCACAAAAAACAATTGCAGAACTATTTAATCTGTCATTCGCTTCTAATTGAATAGACCCTTTACCTTCCGCATAAGATAAACCTATCCGTGGTGTTCCCTCCGGTGTAATACCAATATACAAACGATCTTGGTTTTTGTCATCCATAAAATGCAGTGTCGTATTCCCGCGACTATCCACTTTTAATTCCGCTTTTGCTGTGCCCTGTTCATTTTCCAAAACAATTCTCTTCACACGAAGATTGTTAAAACAGAATTTGTTAAATAAAAAGGAAAGAAAACAACATATTAATCTCATACCTATACCCCCTATATTTGTTTTACTTATCGTTAATTCTTTTCCTTTCAGTTTTCATAATATTTATAGTTATTCATTAAATTATAAATTTCTATTCTTATTTTTCCATATTTCCGCCTCATTTGTCAAGGTGAAATAATTTTTACTACCTCATTTAAATTTGACAGCTCTGGTCCTATATAAATAATAATGTTAATAATAAGTACTTGCCTTATAAAATTAAAAGGTAAAGGAAAAATATATGGAAAAGAGATACATTCTTGCATTAGACCAGGGAACAACAAGTTCGCGTAGTATTTTATTTGACAATGAGGGCAATGCTGTTGCAGTAAGTCAACAGGAATTCAAACAATACTATCCGC
>DAOSUS010000041.1 GCA_035378955.1 Candidatus Hydrogenedens sp.
GTGGCTATCATCCGTGTCCAGAAGACCCTGAAAGCGAAGATGGCTATTGCCCCGGTCCGTGATTTATGAAATTAAGTGAATATTATCCCGAATAAATGAGCCATGGGCGGATTTATAAGTCCGCCCATGATGTTTTGTGCTATTAATCGCCGTTTTAGTCTATGCGGTGGGGTAAAGTTTTTTTGGGAGAGGGGAATTAACTGCAGAGGATACAAAATAGATTTTATACAAAGGGCCTAAGGATGTGGAGGCAAAAGAGTTTTCATCTTTACAGATTTATAGTAAAAAGAATTGACCAATTAAAAATACCAGAAGCGGTAATGCTTCATATACATAAGAACGATTCAACATGATTTACAGGATTCATAGGATTTATATATGATGAAAGATAAACGAATATTTCCCTTCATCTTTATTTGTGTCTATGCGTGTTATTTATGTTAATAATTTTTTAACCTAATTTTACGCCAAGTTTAATAAGAGAGAAGGTATGGAATTAGAGATTCAGGGATGTTTTTTATTCATATCTATTCTTATTTATAACATTATAAAGTCCTTTATTATAAAAGACTGGTGTAAACTATGTTGTATATTTTTAAGGCGAATAACAAAAAGGTTAAGTCTATCCTATATCCGTTTAGTTAAAAATATTGACTTTGTCTTTTGTCCTAAGTATAATTAGGGGAAGTAAAAAAGTGATATAAAAAGAAAGGAGGTGGGAAAAAAGCAAAAAAACTTTAATGAGTTAGTTGGGTTGAGTATAAAAATAACAAATTAACTAAAAGGGGAATTCCTATGATTACCATTAATAGTAGAAGTTTAATATCAGGTTCTTTATGTTTGTTTATTTTGGTTGGTGTCGTTTCCCTTTCGGGTTGTCCTACACTGGCACCTATGAGTTCTACCAAATTGGAAATTGGTGGAGACCTTGTTGCAGGTGTTCTTGAAGCATGGAAAGAGAACTGGTATAAATTTGAAGTAGATAAGGAAAATACCCCTTTGCTTTTAATATTTAAAAATATGGCAGATGCAGATGATGCGTGGTTAGGATATCAGATTAACTGGTATTACAAAAACAAGAGTGATTTGATATTGTTAGAATCTATTGAAGTTCCACCGACAGGACCGGCAAATCCCGATAATATCATTATTGAGGACAAAGCCAGAACTTTCTGGGTAGCTCCGTATAAGGGAACTTACCTGATACGACTTTATGGTTATGCCCAGCCTGTGTCTGAGAACAAGAAATATCAATTACCTTATATGATTGGTTTAGCAAAACCTGAAACATATAACGATGCTACAGAAATTGCTGCTGGCTCTATGAATATGAAGGAGACAAATGTCATAGGGGATGTTATTAGCATATTTAAATTGAGTGCGTCTGCAGGCTCTGTTTATAGAATTCGAATCGAAGATACTCTGTCGCCAGATATTGTAGAACCTGCAAATACATTAAAAGACATTGATGTAAGCATTGTGCGGATGGACACAGATGGGGATGTAACAACTGTCTATAACGGAAAAACTACTCTGACAGATTATATTCTTGCTACTCATAGTACAGACCAGAATAAGTATTACCTTATTTTAAAAAATGGAGATGAATTTGGAAATGTAAAGGTTAAAATCACATTTGAACAAATATTCGCAGGGACTCTTTCCGCTTCTGCTACAGCAAACATCGTTACAATTATGGGTAAAGAAGCCAAAGCCTATAAATTACAGGTAGATTCTGAAAAGACATATACGGTTACATTGGAAAACACAACAGGAGTAACGGCCTCCCTGATAAAAGTAGAATCGAATGGGACGCAAAGCCAATTACCTTCCCTATTTACAGTGCCCAGCAATAACACAAATGAATACTATCTTGCATTAAAAGGAATAGATGGAAACACAAATGCTTCTGTTAGCATTACATTTAATACTGTTCCTTAAAGAGTAATTAACAATTTATAACTGTTAACCGTTATGTGAAGACTATCACATAACGGTTTTTTTATGTTAAAAAATTGTATCTTACAATAGTTCAAATAACCATAGTTTTAATATTTTTGCGGAAATATGGTATTATAGGTAAAAACGATATGCATGAATTAAGTATTGTTACATCTTTGATTGAGCAAGTTGAACAAATCTGTAAGGAACAGGGAAAGGATTGTGTCTCAAAAATTGACCTGCGAATAGGATTTTTAGAGCATATTAACACAGAAACTTTTCTTTTTATGTTTGAGCAGGTAAAAGAAGGCACCTGTATGGAACAGGCAAAAATAAATTTAATTATTGAACCGATAAAAATTCGTTGTCGGAAGTGCCTTAATTTTTATGAACCTGAGGATAGTATCTGGATATGCCCTCATTGTAATGAAGTAGGGGGCGAAATTGTTCAGGGGACTGAAATTATTCTTGAATCAATTTATTTTGATGATAACTAAATGAAGGAGTTGTATTATGAAGGTAGATGTGGTTCAAAAAGTGTTAAAAGCAAATGATGATATAGCCAAATTGGTGCGAGCCCGTTTTGAGGAATACGCAATTTCCTGTATCAATATGATAAGTGCTCCTGGTTCGGGTAAGACTACCTTAATTGAGTCAGCATTAAAAAAGGGTATATCCGGTGTGCGGGTAGGAGTTATTGAAGGAGACCCGGAAACGACCCGTGATGCGGAACGCATTGCCAAATATGATGTGCCCGTAGTGCAAATCAATACGGCAGGAGGTTGCCATCTGGAATCGCAGTTGGTTCTTCAAGCATTGGATAAATTGCCTCTGGATACTATTGATTTGCTTATTATTGAAAATGTGGGGAATCTTGTTTGTCCAGTAGGCTTTGATTTAGGGGAGAAATCGCGTGTTGCAGTAGTCAGCGTTACAGAAGGGCAGGATAAGCCCTTTAAATATCCGCGGCTATTTCAGACAGCGAATATTGTAGTTTTAAATAAGGTAGATTTATTACCCTATGTTCCGTTTGATGTAGAGGAATTTAAACAGGGGGTTCATGGCATACAGCCAGATGTGCCTATCTTGCATGTCTCCTGCACGCATGGTGATGGAGTTGAGCAGTGGGTTAACTGGCTCAAAGGACAGGTAGATAAACCAACGAATGGCTAATTGTTCTGGACAACGAAGAGTAGGAATTGTTGTAGAAGGAGCTGTGCAAGGGGTAGGCTTTCGTCCTTTTGTGTATCGTATAGCCACGCAGTATCGTTTAACGGGGCAGGTGCAAAATCGTTCGGATGGCGTTTATATTGAAGTTCAGGGGAAGGATGTATCTATAGATAAGTTTCTTTACGCATTAAAAACAGAACATCCTAAACATGCGTATATTGACAGTATAAAAACGGTAGAATTGCAAGTTCAGGCAGAGGAACAATACTTTCGTATTTACCCAAGCAACACGGAGGGAATATTCCGAACGCGTATATTGCCTGATATTGCAACCTGTCCGGATTGCCTGCGAGAAATGAAAGACCCAACAGACCGCAGATACCGCTATCCATTTATTAATTGCACCCTCTGCGGTCCGAGATATACCATTATCAACAAAATGCCGTATGACCGTGCTAATACTTCCATGTCTTCCTTTCCAATGTGTCCCCAATGTAGGGAAGAATATGAAAATCCTGCTAATCGAAGATTTCATGCAGAACCAATCGCCTGTCCTATTTGTGGTCCTCAAATATATTTATGGGATGAGAAAGGGAAAAAACGGTTTGAAAGAGAAGAAGCACTAACAGAATCTGTATCCTTAATAAAAAACGGAGCCATTCTTGCTATAAAGGGTTTAGGTGGTTTTCATCTCGTAGTAGATGCGACAAATTTGGAAGCCGTTCGACGACTTCGAAATCGGAAAAATCGAGAAGAAAAACCCTTTGCCTTGATGTATCCGACACTGGAGGAAGTGAAAAAAGATTGTGTTGTATCTGATGTGGAAGCATCATGCCTGACCTCATCGGAATCCCCCATCTTACTGTTAGAGAAAAGGGCGGATAGTGCTCGTATTGTGGAAGAAGTTGCACCGGACCAATCACGACACGGTGTCATGCTCCCTTACACTCCCCTACACCATCTGTTAATGTCTGATTTAAATATTCCAATTGTTGCGACCAGTGGAAATCGTTCCGATGAGCCAATATGTATTGATGAGCAGGAAGCCGTGGAATGTTTAAGAGGTATCGCCGATTATTTTCTTGTGCATAATCGCCCTATTGTTCGCCATGTTGATGACTCCATTATTCATGTAGTTATGGATAAACCGATATTATTACGCCGTTCGCGTGGATATGTTCCTCAACCCATACCTTTGCCTGAAACAACAAGAAAGGTCTTTCTTGCCGTAGGCGGACATTTAAAAAATACAGTGGCAGTAAATTGTGAAAATCAGGCGTTAATAAGTCAACATCTGGGTGATTTGGAAACGCAAAAAGCGATAGAAGGTTTTCGTCAATCTACGGGAATACTTTTAAACCTTGTAGAACGGACACCCGACATTATTGTTGCGGATGCCCATCCTGATTACATCAGTACTCAATGGGCATATCAACAGAACAAGCCTGTTATACAGGTTCAACATCATATTGCCCATGCACTTGCTGTAATCGCAGAGAAAAAAGTGCCGATGCCTGTTTTTGCTGTAATATGGGATGGAACAGGTTTCGGATTAGACCACACGGTTTGGGGTGGCGAATTTTTTGTTATTAATGAAAATGAGATAAGGAGATGGGGACATTTGCGAACATTTCCTCTTCCGGGTGGAGATAGAGCTGTTCGGGAACCGCGTCGCTCTGCATTGGGTATTCTGTATGAAATGTATGGGAATTCTTTGTTTGAAAAGAAGATAAACGCTCTGGAATATATCTACTCCGCATTTCAAGAAGCAGAATGGTTTGCGTTACAAAAGATGTTGAAACAAAATATAAACACACCTATCACGAGTAGTGCAGGGCGTCTTTTTGATGCAGTATCTATGTTATTGGGACTTCGTTCTATATGTTCGTTTGAGGCACAGTCTGCTATGGCATTAGAAACATTAGCATGGAAAGAAAAAAATACCGACTATATAACTATACCCGTCGTTATCTACGAAAAAGAAGGACAGTATATTATTGATTGGAAACCTATGGTTGAATTTATAATTGAACATAAGAATAAAGGGCTATCTCCATCGCAATTGGCAAGTTTGTTTCACCAGTATTTAGCCCGATGTATAGAGCAAATGGTAAAGAAAGCGGGCATTACGAATGTTGTAATTAACGGTGGCTGTTTCCAAAATCGTTTTTTGCTTGAGTATACTATTAGTCTACTCAGGTCTAAGTATAATGTATACTTTGCAGAACAGGTTCCGCCTAATGACGGGTGTATATCGTTAGGACAGATTTATTACGCATTGAAATATACAGATACTATAAAGGAGAAGTAAGATATGTGTTTAGCCATTCCGGGCAAAGTTATCCAGATTGATGAGAGCGACCCTACTCTTCGTATGGCAAAGGTTCAGTTTGCAGGGGTAATTAAGGAAATATCCCTTGCTTTGACGCCGGAAGTTACTGAAGGAATGTATGTATTAGTTCATGCAGGTATGGCGATTAATGCCGTAGATGAAGAGGAAGCGGAACGGATATTGGAAGAATTTAAAAATGCCGATATGGATATGGAAATACCGCCGGAGGAATCATCTTCATGAAATATATGGATGAATATAGAAACCCTCAATTGGCGAAGAATCTAATTCGTGAGATAAAACAATTCGCACATCAGACATGGAACATTATGGAAATTTGCGGGGGACAGACGCATGCTATCCTTCGTTTTGGTATTGACCGTGCCTTAACACCGGAAGTGCAACTTATCCATGGTCCGGGATGTCCTGTCTGTGTTACACCCATACAAAAAATTGACCTTGCGATACAATTAGCCCTTGAAACAGATATAATCCTTTGTAGTTTTGGGGATATGTTACGAGTGCCAGGCTCAAAAACTTCTTTATTATCTGCAAGAGGACGGGGAGCCAATGTGCAGACGGTTTACTCTCCACTGGATAGTGTCAAGATAGCACAGCAAAATTTAAATAAACAGGTAGTCTTTTTCGCTGTAGGCTTTGAAACGACAGCACCCGTAAATGCAATGGCGATAAAAAAAGCAAAAGAGTTGGGTCTTACTAATTTTTCGCTTCTTTGTGCTCAGGTATTGGTGCCACCGGCTATGGAGGTTTTATTATCTGACCCTTATTGCCAGATACAGGGTTTTTTAGCCGCAGGACATGTTTGTACTGTAATGGGATATCATGAGTATGAACCTATTGCAGAAAAATATAAAATTCCTATTGTTGTTACGGGTTTTGAACCTGTAGATTTGCTTTTAGGGATAAAAGAATGTATTTGTATGTTGGAAAAAGGTAAATATGGCGTTCAAAATGCTTATACCCGTTCTGTCCAAAGGGAAGGAAATGTTACCGCTCAACAATTGATAAAAGAAATTTTTGAGGTATGCGACCAGGATTGGCGGGGATTGGGCTGTATTCCCCATAGTGGATTAAGATTGAAATCGGATTATGCCGATTATGATGTGGAAAAGAAATTTCACCTTACCCCTGAAAAAAATGAAGAGAAACAAACTGTATGTATAGCCGGTGAAATTCTTCAGGGTAAGAAGAAGCCGACAGATTGCCCTGCTTTTGCTACTCTGTGCACACCGGAAAATCCAATAGGGGCACCGATGGTATCTAATGAAGGTGCTTGTTCCGCTTATTACCAGTATGAAAAACGATAGTATTTCTTATAAAAATATTTGTTTATTGATAATTTTTATACAAAGGAGTTAAGAATGGACGAAAAGGAAAAACAGCCTATTACATGGAGTTGCCCTGTGGAGCAATTGGATAAGTCGAAGATTGTTTTAGCCCATGGTGGCGGGGGGACACTTATGCATCAACTTATAAAAAATGTATTTGAGAATGCTTTTAAAAATCCTTTGCTACAACAACATCACGATTCCGCTTTTATAGATGTTCAAGGTGTAAAACTTGCCTTCACCACAGATTCTTTTGTAGTGAAGCCGATTTTTTTCCCGGGGGGAGATATTGGTAAGTTAGCAGTATGTGGAACAGTAAACGATTTAGCCATGGCGGGAGCGTGTCCCCTTTATATGAGTGCCGGGTTTATATTGGAAGAAGGTCTGCAAATAGGTATTCTGCAGAAAATTGTACAAACTATGAAGCGAGAAGCAGACCATGCTGGTGTGTACATTGTTACCGGGGATACCAAGGTGATAAATAATTCTTCGGGTGATGGTTTATATATCAATACAAGCGGAATAGGTATTGTGAAACAAGACCCACCTCCATGCCCTTCCCAAATACAACCCGGCGATTGTATTTTAATTAACGGAGATATTGGAAGACATGGATTGGCGGTATTAAATGCGCGTGAGGAAATACATTTTGACCCGGAGTTAGAGAGCGATTGTATGTCGCTGGTGCCTGCAGTGCTTTCACTGCTAAATTTGGGGATACCTGTCCACTGTTTGCGTGATTGCACACGAGGAGGATTGTCCTCTGCGTTGAACGAATTAGCAGAAGAGAGTGGATTAAGTTTTTACATTCGAGAAGAAGACATTCCCATCCGTGACGATGTCCGTGGAGCATGTGAAATTTTAGGACTAAATCCTCTATATGTTGCCAATGAAGGAAGATTTATTGCCTTTGTTCCGAAACAGTATGTTTCGGAAGTTCTTCAAATATGGCAAGATTTGTATCCTGACCTCACCCCAAAACAAATCGGAGTTGTATCTGAAAACAAAGGGACCCCTGTAATTCTACAAAATACTATCGGGATTGAGTTAGCCCTTCCTATGTTAAGCGGGGAACAATTGCCTCGAATTTGCTAAACAATATAACCCGTAAAACCGATATTAAATAGTGGGAAATATAAGTTTATAATCTTAAAAATTGTTTCTCTTTTATGGATTTGTGCAATCTTGCCAGGTGGACATTTTTTATGTATGCACGGCAGTGTCTCGGAGAATTATGGGACAGATGGGACAGATGGGACGAATGGGACGAATGGGACGAAGATGTAGGACGCATGGAGCGGATGGTAGGAATGGGACGAAGATGGAGGAAGCAGGGGACAGATGGGACAGATGGGACGAATGGGACGAAGATGGAGGAAGTAGGGGACAGATGGGACAGATGGGACGAAGATGGAGGAAGTAGAGGACAGATGGGTAAATAGACCTTTGCAGGTATTCGTGATAATTTGGATTAATGGTTTTTTTATAACAAATAGCACCAATGACTTCGAATAGACGCGAATATGAACAAAAAATTTTCGTTCTACATTTGTGGAATCTAAATCCCCTGTTAATCCTGTTGAATTGTTTTTTGTAGAAGCGATTGGCTAATCGCCCTATTAATTAGTCTTTATAATGCAACAAATAAAAACAATTATTATTACTATTCGTATTTATAAAATTTGTTTTTTTAATGCTTGAAAAAAAAGAGTTAGCTGTTTTAAAATAAAAGGCAGGTATTTATGTAAATATTAAAAAAGGAGGTATGTATTATGTCTGAAATTTTTCCTATCAATATAGCCGATGAAGAGACCATTTGTCTTGCTCAGGCTTTGAATTTGATTTCGGTGTCTATTTACAAGATTATTGAAACTAAGAACCGTATCGTTTTAGACCTGGAATATAATAATATTCTCAAAAATCTAAAGTTAGAATTGATTAAAAGAAAAACAAGTTCTGTTAGGGACATTAACAATCTTTATACACAAATAATAGATGAAATTACGGAATTCACGCTATCCAATAAGGAACGGAAAGAGATTTTCAATCGATTTGAAAAAGAAAAAAGAAGGGTATTGTGGAAAAATGTTGCTGGAATTTGGGAGGAGGGTAGTTTATTTGGAGTATCCCCTATTTGTTTGGCACAATCGGGGATAAGTCCCTACTTTAATTATCAAGTATGTGTATCGAAGATAAAAGAAGAATTTGATGAGGAACTATGGGAACTGGAAGAGAATGTAGTAGCAAGGATGCGTAGGTTATGGACGAAATGGCTGCAATTGTGTTTTAACATCTCTTTTATTTATAACTTTGCAGGGAAAGATTTAAGAATTATTGGTGAAGACCTAATCAAAAAATACCTGAAAGCGGAGCAGAAACAAAATATTCAAAGGTCTATAAAACTTTTTCGGGAACTGGAACAGAGCGATGTTTTTAATCAGTCATATCCTCCATTTTGGTTAAGTTATGCTATAAAAGCCGACAAAGCAATAGAAACTAAAACATGTGACCAATGCCTGAGAAGGTTTTTTGAAACCCATCGCAATGTTTTAACTACAGACCCAATTTATAGTAAGGTGTGTATGCTTCAAATTCAATCCCTTTATCAGCAAGACCCTCAATTAAAAAATGACACGATACGGCAGGAGATAGAAACATTAACGAGAATAGCGGAGAAACACATTGAAGATACAGATGGCTTGGGTAGAATATTTTTATCCACAATATATCAGGAATTAGGCAAATCGGAAGATGCCCGCCGTGGACTGGAGGTAAATATTGCGAAGAGTATGGATATGGAATTTTCACAACGGGCTTTAACCAATTTACAGACTAAGAAGAAGATATTAACAAGTATTCCCCAGTTACTGGATTTATTAATCGAATTAGAAGATGAAGATGCTAAAGAAATGCCTTTGGAGCGATTGAGACAATTAGCGGATGAAGGTGAACCCATTGCTATGAATATACTCGGAGATAGGTATTACTATGATAGTGAGGTGTCAGAAAATTATACAAAGGCTCGTGAGTGGTATGAGAAGGCGGCAGAAAAAGGGAACGCTGAAGCAATGGCTTCTCTTGGGTTTATATATGAAAAAGGCAGAGGAGTGCCACAAGATTATGGCAAGGCTCGAGAGTGGTACGAGAAGGCAGCGGAAAAAGGAAATGGCGATGCGATGTTTTCCCTTGGCTTGTTGTATAACAACGCCAGAGGAGTACCCAATGATTATGAAAAGGCAATATATTGGTACGAAAAAGCCGTGGAAAAAGGGATACGCGAAGCAATGTTTTGTCTTGGATGGCTATATTACTTTGGTGAAGGGGTATGTGTAGATTATGCAAAAGCAAAGGTATTGTTTGAAGAAGCAGTTAGAAAAGGTGATTCGGATGCGATGCTGTGGCTTGGAAGTATGTATGAAGATGGTCAAGGAGTGCCAGAGGATAAAGTATTAGCTTATGCCTATTACATTTTATCCGATAAAAAGGAAATAATTTATTGTAAATACGCAACGCGTAAGGCTAAGACCTGTATGGATAATTTATACGAGATGTTAACTAAAGAGGAAATTCGTGAAGCAGAGGGAATCGCCAATTCATGGAAAAAGGGGCGATTACTAAAAAGGTTAAAATAGTTTCATGAATGGGAAATATGAAATATTGATAACAGTGGGTATTTATTCTATTTAAATTACCGTGTTTTGGGTAGCTAAATAAACATAATTTTTTTTAATGGGATTGCATGTCTTTATTGGTAAATCTTATATAATAGACATAGAAAAAAATAAGAGAAAGAAGGGAAGTATTTATCTATTATAGATTTTAGTGATTATATTAAGGAGAAAAGGTTATGAAGAAAGAAGCCAGTTATTTTTTTATGTTTCTTGTTGTTCTTTGTCCCTGCATCTTGTCCTATTCGGGTTCTTTATGTGAAACGGATGTATTTTTCCCTGTGTGGAGGATGGATAATCCAATCGTCATACATTCTAACGAAACGGATGTTAGTAAATATTCTATAGAAGTACCTCCCTTTGAGAAGAAGACGAATATGATTTTAGTCATGAAGTTTAAAGCACGATTGCATACAGATACTCCTGGAGGTTGGAATGAATATTTGGGAATTGAAATCAATGGACAAAAATTAGACAGACAAACTTCCTTTTCGGAGCAGGCAAGTGGATATAATCGTCTTATTAATCGCGGAAGTATATTTAAGACAAAGCTTGGCGAACAAGAATGGTGGAGTTCAAGGGATGGTTATCCTGTACTTATTATCTTTTTTGGGAATGGGGAAGTTTTAGATGAACGGATATTAAATTGTCGAGAAGAGGGGTATTGGTATTTATTAAACATTTCAGATGTGGCACATTATGTTGAAGTGGGTGCTGATGAGAGAATTGAAAAAGCAGAAAAGAATGTGATTGTTTTTGTTAATACATATATGAACAAAAATGTTCCGAACAAAAATATAGATATGGTGATTGAAAATCTTGAGATAGGTTATCTTCCGAAAGAGTTTGTTGAAAAATATTCGAAGCCAGAAATGACAGTCTATACAAAGGTAAATGTGAAAGAAAGTATTTCTACAAAAGCCTATACGGTTAATATAGGGGAATCGGGTGAAACAGAAATTAAAACAGGAGAAGGGAAATATAAACTTGTCAGTACCTATTCATACCCGTCAGAAAAAATAGGTTTTAATTCATTTGATTCTGCATGTGAGAAAGCCCCTGATTGGAAAGTAGATGTTCAAAAACTTACGGATAATCAGGTATCTATCAAGGCGTCAGGAAAAGATTATTCGATTATCCGTAATATCACGACAGAAAATGAAAAAGTGATTATCCAAGAAACTATTACAAATAAGAATGAAGAACCTATTGGAATTATTATTGCCCATCAAATTATCCTGGAAGATATACCTGTTCGTTATCGGATAGCAGGTCTTGAAGATATAGAGAAATTAGCAGGGGTAGCCGAGAATCCGAGTATTTTTATGGCATATAGGGACATATCATTAGGTTTCCTGGCAGAAGATAATGTGCTACGGGCACAAGGTGAGATTTCGAAGAAGAGAAATATGTTCCAATATGCCGCGAAACATTTTGGTTTGGACAAAGGCAAGAGTTATTCTTTCCAGTTTTCATTATATCCGTTGCAAAAGGGTGATTATTTTACCTTTATTAATAAGGTGCGTAAAGAATGGGGTGTAAATCATACTATTGAGGGACCTTTTGCTTTTTCAGAAGAGGTTATACCCGGGCGGAAAATAAAAATATATGCGGTGGGTCCGTGGTTGGATTATTACTCAATAAATCCAGAGACGGGCAAAATATATACGAGGGAGGATTATAAGAAGAAGATGAAACTTATTAAAGATAGGATTAAACAAGCCCAGCCTGATGCTTTGATATTGGGTCAAACGGAGACTAATTTATATACCATAAATAAAGAGAGTATAAAAGGTGGTGAAATTCTTCCGGGAGGTTCTGTGCCCCGCTCTGGAAAATACGGAGAAATACTTGATAAGACACAAAGCGATGTGTTAAAAGCAGGTATTAATGGCTGGTTAGATTCTATCTTACAAACAGAAGATGGAAGGGTTATTGTAGATACTTATTATCCAAATGGAGCAGACACATTAAATCTAATGGTATATCTCGAGAAGTATAATTACCGCTATAAGTTTTTTAAGAATCAGATAGATTTTCTGATGGATGAGCTTGGTTTGGATGGTGTGTATATTGACCAATTTACGCTGAATTGGGGACCTATCGGGAGAGCCGATAGGCATACTTATGAGAAATGGGACGGTTATACGGTAGACATTGACGAGGTAACGGGAAAAATTACGCGGAAATATACCGATTGTGGGCTTATTGGTGCCGAAGCAAGGAAAGATATTCTCAATTATATTGTAAACAAAGGGGGAATATCCGTAGTTAATAGTTTCCCGAGTGCTAATGAAGAACAAAATATCCCGAAAGTATTTCGATTTGCTGAATTTGAAAATGACCCTGCAAATCCTCTGACCTACATAGATAAAAAGCCACCATTAACTACCTATTGTGCCAAAGGACATCTGTCTACACCTATTATTCTGGGTATTCGACCGCAACGATTTAATGAAGAAGGAAAGAAAAGATGTGCAGAAATTATTGTAAAATCGGTAATTACTGCATTAAGAAACGGCTTGTTGTATTACTATTATGGAGATATTATTCCATCGGAAGGAGAAGGGGCAGGAGAATACGGACCTATAAACCACATGTTCCCATTTACACCTGTTGAAATCAATGAAGGTTATCTGATTGGCGAGGAACGAGTTATAACTTCTATTTCCAAAACATTTACATGGCATAAAGAACCACAGGTTTTCCTTTTTGATTTGAAAGGGAGACAAATTCCTCATGATTTTAAGATAACTAAGGAAGAAGGTCACTTCGTTGTTGATGTAAACTTAAATGATTGGAACCAGATTGCAGTTATTGAATAGATTAAGTTCTTGATTTGTTTTAATATCTTTGTTTGAGTGTATTAATCGGTTGTTTCGGGTAAAAGGATTTGTTCCAGTTCTTTAGGTGTATGAACAAGATGATGGGGTTTTGCTTTGGTTAGCCGTTCTACTTCGTGCCAGCCCCATGTAACTGCGACAGTAATAGCCCCGGCTTCTTTGCCTTCATAAATATCACCGCTTGTATCACCGATATAATAAGCAATTGCCTTAGGATGTTTTTTCCAGACCCGCTTGATTTTCTTTACTTTGCTGGTCTCTACATCCGCCCCAAGAATGTCCCGAATATTATCAATCCCTTCACGAAGTAAAAACCTCTGGACGGCTTCTGTAAGGTTGGAACTAATAATATATACAGGATATTTTGCGGAGAGGTGATGGAGCATTTCCCGTATGCCATCAAACGCAGAGATACTATCATTGGCTTTTGCGATACGCGGTTGAAACCTATTAAACAATTCGCGTAGTTTCCATGGAGGAAAACCTATTTTGATAACATTGAATAAAAGATTTCCTTCAAACAAATTTAAAAAGGCTTCTTTAGAATTTAATCGGTCAAAACCCATTTCCGAACATGCGGAGGTAAATTCGCGGAAGAAAACTTCAAAAGAGTCTGCGATAACACCATCAAAATCAAATAGGATTAGTTTTTCGGTCATAATTGCCATTAAAAACCTATTGTTATAAATTGCAAAGATGTTAAAATAATCTTTAAAAATATGTGCATGATTATAATGTTATTGCTATAATAATTTCGATTTTGATATAATGGTAATTTAGCAAAAAAATAACTTTTAACCTAAACAACAAGGAAATGATGGAGAAAACCGATGTCAGGACATTCTAAATGGGCTACTATTAAACACAAGAAGGGTGCTTTGGATGCAAAAAGAGGAAAGATTTTCTCAAAATTGGCAAAAGAAATTTCAATAGCTGTGAAGATGGGCGGTCCTGACCCGGAAGCCAATTCGCGACTTCGGACAGTTTTAATAGCATGCCGAAATGCTAATATGCCGAAGGATAACATTGAACGGGCTATTAAACGCGGTTCGGGTGAAGGTGGTGAAAATTACGAAGAAGTACGGTATGAGTGTTACGGACCTGCAGGTGTGGCTATTGTCGTTGATGTTTTAACAGATAATAAACGGAGAACCGTTGCTGATGTTCGTCATATCGTTACCAAACATGGTGGAACAATGGCAGAAGCTGGTGCGGTGCTGTGGAATTTTGACCAGAAAGGTCTGATAACTGTTAAGAAAGAAAATTTGTCTGAAGATGATATTATGGAAAAGGCATTGGAAGCCGGTGCAGAGGATGTGGACACAGAAGGTGAAATGTATGAAGTATATACAGCACCGAATGATTTGCATACGGTTCTGCAAAATTTTGAAAAGATGAATTTACCTATCGGTGAAGCGAAACTTACCTTAAAGCCGAAAAATTTAATCTCCGTCGAAAATAAGTCTGCCGCTTCTGTGCTGAAACTTATGGAAGCACTGGAAGATATGGATGATGTTCAAGATGTTTATACAAATCTGGATATTACAGATGAGGCAGTGGCGGAGGCAATGTCGGAATAATCATAGTAATGATTGCCCTCGGATTTGACCCTGGTTTAGCAACTACGGGATATGGACTTGTTCGAAAAGAAGGTTCACGCTATTTCTATATTTCCCACGGGACGATACGAACACCCGCTATAAATGATATAGCAAAACGACTGGCTATCATTTATCAAAATGCTTTCGATTTAATTAAAGAGCACAAGCCCGATATTATTGCTATTGAGCGGCTCTACTTTGAGAAAAATGTAACCAATGGAATATATGTCGCACAGGCACGCGGGGTCCTTTTGCTCGCAACGGCTCATCAGCAGATACCGGTGGTTGAGTTCAGTCCAACAGAGGTGAAAATAGCCCTTGTTGGATATGGTAGAGCGGAGAAAATACAGGTTCAAAATATGGTGCAGAGGCTTTTATTGTTAGATGAAATTCCCCGACCGGATGACGCTGCAGATGCTCTTGCCATGGCTATCTGTGCATTCCATATTAAACCTATTCATCCAGGAAATATTTAAAAATAAGGTTTGTATTGTATCTCGACACTTTAGATTACTACTCGTGAGTTTATTCGTTTATTCACTCTGGTTAGGTTTATTCGCTGTGTAAAGCAGGACAGCACCACGATTGAACTCTATCCAATTTGTGTTTGTAAAACCTGCTTCCTGTAATAATTGGGAAAAATGGTCATGAGAAGGGAATTTGCATATTGTTTCACTTAAATATCTATATGCAGAAGGGCAAGCCGTCCAGAAGCCACCTATGTATGGGAGCAAGTATCTCAAATAAAATAAATAAATTTTTCGCCATAGTCCTTTTTGTGGAAGACCAAACTCAAGTATTAGAACCTGTCCTCCGGGTTTCAATACACGGTAAATTTCTTTTAGTGCCCGAGAAACTTCCGATACATTCCGTATTCCAAAAGCCATTGTTACTGCATTGATTGCCTCCGACTTGATGCCCGGATATAGCACATCCATTACAGCAAATAAGTATTTTTGTTTCTTATCATGAAATTTTTCCATACCTTCCTTTATCATTCCCTCAGAAAGGTCAATTCCAATAAGATAACCTGCATCAGGGAAAAATTCTCGAAAGGTTTTCATAACTTCACCTGTCCCTGTGGCAAGGTCTAATAGAAAAAAGTCCTGACCTTTTTCTATTCGAATTTGACGAACAAGTTTCTTTCGCCAGTAAGCATCCTGTCCGAGTGATAGCAAACGGTTCGTTATATCATATTTGGAGGCAATACGGTTAAATAGGCGGAAAATCTCTCCCCTTTGCCGTAATTCTATCTCAGGATTAGGGTTATTATTCTTTTCTGGTTGTTCAAACATAACTTCCTATTATTCCATCATTTAAAATATTCTTTGATTATCAATAAAACCTGCTTTTTCTAAAATTTACTGCTTTTTTTAATAACTCATTTAACATGTTATCTTTCTAACCATATATTTAACATTTTTTTATAGTAAAAACGGGTTCTTGAATTTTATGTTTATTTTTTGGTATAATAACTCCATGTAAAGGTGTCGCAACTGGCGATTTAAGTGGAATGAACCACAAGGGAGCGACAAAACCGTAAAAAAACGCCGTTCGCCTGGGCGTAAAATTTATTGTTTAATAATTGAATAGCATAATAACATATACTTAAATGTGTTATCACTCACAGGAGAAATTCATTGGAATTGAAAAAGACTCCACTTTTTGAGTGTTGTGAAAAATCAGGCGGGCGGTTTGTAGATTTTCATGGCTGGTATTTGCCTGTCCAATTTGAAGGTATTATTGTGGAACACCTTCATGTGCGTTCCCATGCAGGTATTTTTGACTGCTCTCACATGGGTGAATTCTTAATCCATGGGCGCGATAAAATTTCCTATTTTTCTTTTCTCACCTGTGGTGATTTTATGCCTCTTCCCGTAGGAAAGTGCCGATATACAGCAATATTAAACAAAGATGGTTCTGTTCTTGATGATTGTGTAGGAATGAAATTGGATGAAGAAACTTTATTTGTTGTAACCAATGCAGGACCGTTAGAAGAGGTTTCATCTTTGTTATGCCCATCTGATGTTCAGGCAGAAGATATTACGCAACAAATTGTAAAAATAGATGTTCAAGGACCTCGGAGTTTAGATGTTCTACTTCAAGCGGGTTTCGATTCGCAAATTGCAGGATTGAAATATTGGACAGGTGGAAGATTTGAATGGAGAGGTGAAAAAATTATAATAACGCGTGCAGGCTATACGGGTGAATTAGGTTATGAACTTTATCTGCCGGTTTCTATAGGTGCAGACATCTGGGTAAAATTGGTGTCCCATGCGGAGGTAAAGCCTTGTGGATTGGGTGCCCGTGATACATTGCGGACGGAGATGGGCTATCCCTTAAATGGGCAGGATATTCTTCCCGGGACTACTCCATTAATGGCTTCTATGGACCGATTTATTGATTGGGAACATGATTTCATTGGTAAAGATTTGCTTTTACAACAAAAAAATAGAAGCGATTACCGTGTTTTAACAGGAATAAAAACACATACACGGCAAGCACCTCGACATAATCAGAAGATTGTCTTTCAAGATAGTGAGGTGGGAGAAGTTACCAGCGGCACCTATGGACCCAGTGTTGGAGTAGGTGTGGGTTTAGCTATGTTAGATAAAAAGGTTGCTATCCCCGGAACTTTCCTGCAAATAGCCGGTCGTCCTTTGCAGGTTGAGGTATGTAATGTCCCCATTTACCAAAACGGAACCGCCCGAAAAAAGGTTTTATAATAAATGTATGATGTAAGTGTAAAAAAAATTAACGCCCCAAACAATAAATAAGGAGAACATGCTATGTATCCAGAGGATGTTCGCTATACAGAAAATCACGAATGGATTGGGGAAGAAGACGGATTGTATATTGTAGGTATCTCGGAGTATGCACAGGAACAATTGGGCGATGTGACCTATGTCGAGTTGCCTGAGATTGGCAGGCATGTTCGGCAAAAGGAACCTGTGGCACAGGTGGAATCTGTGAAGGCAGCAGAAGATATTTATGCTCCGGTCACAGGTGTAATCGTAGAGGTCAATGAAGCATTAGAAGGAGAACCGGAACTTATTAATCTTGACCCCTATGGTAAAGGCTGGTGTTTCAAGATGGATGATATTGATACTGCTCAATATCGCCGATTGATGAACCGTGAAGCCTACGAGAAATATCTCAAATCATTATAATCCGTTGCTCAAAATTATATTACATTTGAATTCTGATTTTTCATTTAAAAGGTGATGTATTTTTTATTTAAAATTAACATGGGTCTGAGGAATATATTATGGCATGGATACCTATAACTCCTAAAGATGAGCAAGAGATGTTGCAAGCAATCGGTGTATCATCGGTTGCCTCTTTGTTTGAAGATATACCCCCATCCCTTCGCCTGAAATCATGGGATATACCGGAAGGTTTATCGGAAATAGAAGCATATCAACATCTGGAAGCATTAAGTAAAAAAAATAATACAGGTTGTGTCTCATTTGTTGGCGGAGGATATTACGACCACTATATCCCTGCCGTTGTTGATTACCTTTCACAGCGGGGAGAATTTTCTACAGCATATACTCCCTATCAGCCGGAATGTGCGCAAGGAACACTTCAGGCAATTTATGAATATCAAACAGCACTGTGCCGATTGACAGATATGGAAGTAGCCAATGCTTCCTTGTATGATGGTGGAACAGCCCTATTTGAGGCAATCATGCTTGCGGTTCGTGTTACGGGTAGAAGGAAAGTGAAAATTATACCGGGACTAAACCCTATTTACGAACAGATGATACGAACGCATACAGCGAATTTGGAACTGGAATTGGAATACGGAGATGAACCCGATGGTTGTGCCTGTATCGTTGGTGCCACACCGGATTTTTTTGGGAATATACATGATTTTACGACAATTGCTCAGAAGTGCCATTCCGCATCTGCTCTCATGATAATTCAATTCTACCCCATTGCGTTAGGTATTATGAAAACACCCGGCGAAATGGGTGCGGATGTAGCCGTCGGTGAAGGACAGAGTTTAGGATTACCATTAGGGTTTGGTGGCCCGTATTTGGGATTGTTTACAGCACGGAAGGAATATATACGCAAAATGCCGGGGCGTATCTGTGCTATGACAGTAGATAAACAGGGGAAACGCGGTTTTGTTCTTACCTTGCAGGCAAGAGAACAGCATATTCGGCGCGAAAAAGCCATGTCCAATGTATGTTCCAATCAAGCATTGTGTGCTTTGCGTGCTTTGATTTATCTATGTGAAGTAGGGAAGCAGGGATTGATAGAAGTGGCACAGGATTGCTATTCCAAAACAGAATATTTGAAGAAGAAATTGAGTGCGTTTGCAACGGTTATCAACCCCAAATCTACTTTTAATGAATTTGTTGTGCGTCTTCCTATCCCGGCGGAAAAAGTTATTTTGAAAATTAAGCAAAGTGGAATATTGCCCGGTATACCTTTGAAGTCTTTATTGGGACATTGTAAACAACAAATACCTTGTAAAGATATAGATGGAAATACCTACGGTGAAGAAGGCGATTTGCTTATAGCGGTAACGGAGAAAAGAACACAAAAGGAATTGGATATGCTCGCCGAACTTATTCGGATAAATATTTTATAGGAGTAGTTATAATATGGACTTGATTTATGAAAGATGCAATCATCGGCAGGCTTTCTCTTTTAGGAGTAATAAGGAATTGGATGTTCCTTTTCCACAAGAACTAAAACGGCAAAAGTCCGCAGAACTTCCCGAAGTTTCAGAACTGGATGTCGTCCGTCATTTTACCCATCTCTCACGGAGAAATATGGGAATTGATATGAACTTTTATCCCTTAGGTTCCTGCACGATGAAATACAATCCTAAAATTGCGGATGTTGTTTCATCATTTGTCGGGTTTACACAATTACATCCCCAGTTGCTCTATTCTGAGACTTATCTTGACTATGTTCAAGGTGCTTTAGAACTGGTTTACCATTTGGAGCAATTACTTAGCGAAATTTCAGGTATGCGGGCTGTTTCTATTCAACCTATGGCAGGAGCCCATGGCGAATTAACCGGCGTTTTGATGATGTCCGCTTATCACAAATACCATAAAAATACCCATAAAAAGATAATGCTTATACCGGACTCGGCACACGGGACAAATCCTGCCAGTGCCGCCATAGCAGGTTTTCAAGTGCGGGAGATTCCTTCGAATTCGCAAGGGACTTTAGATTTAGACCGTTTTCGTGAAGCCATGAATGATGAGGTAGCAGGAATTATGTTGACCTGCCCAAATACGCATGGCTTGTTTGAAAAAGATATTCAAGAAATTGCTGACCTTGCTCATCGGCACGATGCACTGCTTTATTATGACGGTGCTAACCTGAACGCTATTATTGGACAGTGTCGTCCCGGAGATTTGGGGTTCGATGTGATGCATTTTAATCTGCACAAGACTTTTGCAACTCCTCACGGAATGGGTGGTCCCGGTTCGGGTCCTGTTGGGGTCAACGAACGCTTGCTGGATTTCTTACCGTCTCCGAGAGTAATCAAGAAGGATAACAATCTTTTTAGCCTTGACTATCCTAAAAATAGTATTGGGAAATCGGCACCTTTTTTAGGTCATTTTTTAGTTGCCGTGCGTGCTTATGTCTACATTTTAATGCAGGGAAATGAAGGATTGAAGGAAGTCAGTCGAAAGGCGGTCCTCAATGCGAATTATGTTTTATCTAGACTTCGTTCTGTTTTCCCTCCTGCTTATGACCGTTTATGTATGCATGAATGTGTCCTTACGGCTATGCCTTATCATGATTGGGAAGTAAGGGCTTTAGATTTTGCCAAGGCACTGCTTGACCGTGGTTTTCATGCACCAACAGTCTACTTTCCGTTAACAGTCAAAGAGGCTTTAATGATTGAACCTACAGAAACAGAAACAAAGGAGACACTGGACCAATTTTGCGATACGATGTTGGAATTATCTGAATTGGCAAAACAGAACCCAGATGAGTTAAGAAATGCTCCTATGACTACACCCGTTCAGCGATTGGATGAAGTAAAAGCAGCTAAGGAACTGAATGTTGTTCGTCCATTAAACACTTCGAAAACATAGCAAGAGAAGGAGACGACAATGCTTAAACCCAGAAAACCTAAATTATTAGATGGGGTAAAACTGAGCGAGGTTATTAAATCAGAATTAAAAAATAGGATTGAAGAATTGAAAGAAAAGGGATGTACTCCCTGTTTAGCCGTAGTTTTAGTAGGGGACAATCCTGCCAGCCAGATTTATGTTCGTAATAAAAGGAAAACATGTGAGGAATTAGGAATTCGCTCTTTTGCATACGACCTGCCGAAAGAAACTTCCGAAGCAGACCTGCTGAAATTGGTAGATGAACTGAATAGTAATCAAGAAGTGCATGGGATACTTATTCAAAGCCCATTACCTAAACATATCAATGAGGAAAAAATTCTAAATGCTATTGACCCGAATAAAGATGTTGATGGATTTCATCCTGTAAATAAAGGCAAATTACTTAATGGACAGGACTGTTTTGTAGCATGCACTCCTGCGGGTATACAGGAATTGCTTGTAAGGTATGGATACAAAATACAGGGTAGACATGTTGTTATCGTAGGTCGCTCCAATATTGTGGGCAAACCTCTGTCCGCATTATTAGTTCAAAAAGCCGAAGGTGCTGATGCTACAGTTACAATCTGCCACTCACGCACACGAAATTTAAGCAACATTACCAAAACCGCAGATATTCTCGTCGCTGCGATGGGTGTTCCTGAATTTATTCAAGGTAGAATGGTGCGAGACGGTTGTGTGGTTATTGATGTGGGTATGAATCGCATTCCTGATAACACAAAGAAATCGGGCTATCGCCTTGTTGGAGATGTGCATTTCCCCAGTGTTTCCAAAAGGGCGAGAGCCATTACTCCTGTTCCTGGTGGTGTTGGACCTATGACCATTGCCATGCTTATGAAAAACACTGTTAAATCAGCTGAAAAGTTCCTTGCATCTATTGCCAAATAACCCAACATCCCTTTTGTTGCTACGGATGAGACAGATGGGACGAATGGGACAAATGAGACGGATAAGATAGATGGGACAAATAGAACGGATAGGACGGATGGGATGAAAGAGGACAGATTGAACGATTTGGGCTAATGAGATATGAAGATGGGTTTTGTAAATGGAAGGGATGTGTAGGAAGGGTTTTTTAAGAAGTAATTCGGATTTGTTGTAAATTAGAATAGTCGCACTACTTACTGCAGAGCATTTATATCGTTTGTGAGAGATTATTCAGAGGTATAATTGTGGTTATGGATTATTGTCGTAGGGTTTGACGATAGCACCAAAATAGATGAATAATAAGCCGCCGATAAGAGAAAGAGCGGATACGGCTAAACCTATGTAGCGTTCAATGCCATGAGTGGAAAAAAATATCACAAGAAACAATGCTATGGCAATCAGTATTCCACAGGTCCCAACAATATTATATGGGGAAAAATGCACCTTTCCCTGCAAAACTTCTTTGTCTTCTTCTAAATTGCCAATTGGATTTTCTATTTTCTCGAAAAAATTTCCTATCTTGTTCCGTTCTATAATGCTCATAGGGGATAATAATGTAACAATTTCCATAAAAATGTAAGTGATAATGGTTGTGGCAAGGAACATAAAGATTTCCATTTTAACATTCAGTCCCCATAATAACCATTCTTTCTTGTCTGCAATCCATGTAATACCTATGGGCAGTGTGAAAGAAGACACTCCTAATTGAATGTATAACAAAAACAATCCAACGAGGGTGCCCAAACAAAAACCTATAATTGCACTTCGTCCTGTATATTGTCTGGAAACCATTCCTAACATCATAGGAACAGCCACAGGACCCGTTGCGACACCGAATAGAGTTACCATTACACGGAACATATTTTCTGCTTTACCACGACTTAATAATACGCCAATTCCCAGAGCCAGTATCCCAACCAGTAGTGTGCTTATTCTACCTATCCATACCAGTTCTTTTTCAGGAGCATTATTACGCAGCAACCTTTTGTAGATATCCTGCGTGATAACACTGGCACATACATTGAAGTCACTACTGAGGGTGGACATAGTGGCAGAAAACATGGCAGAAATGAGTAAACCTAACATCCCCGCAGGTAATAGTTTCGAACAAAGTATCGGATAAATGTCCCCAGCATCATTTAATTCTGGGACAATTAGTTTACCTGCAAAAGCAGGGAAAAACATAATGGGAGGACCGATAATGTATAACAAAATTACAGTTAGCCCTACCTTTTGCACCTCTTTTTCGTCTCGCACGCAATAGTATCTCTGAATAAGAGACCAGTTAATACTACTCCATGAAAAGGCATACAAAATAATGAGAGGAATTACGTAACTCCATGGAAATTCATCGTTGGTCAGGCGAAAAAAACCTTCAGGGGTATTTTCAAAGATTTTTGTAATTCCACCTGCATGGTAAATCGAAAGCGGAAGAATAACCAGTAGCCCTGCCCCTAACACAATAAACTGGATGAAATCAGTAATAGTGACAGCCCATAGCCCTCCTAAAAAGGTGCAAAGCATAATAATACCACCAACCAAAGCGATAGAGTAGGTAATAGGTATGTTTGTAATGATGGAAACAAACTTTCCTGTGGCAAAGAGTTTTAAACTATCATCTACGATTTTAACAGGCACACCCTGCCATACCAAGATTTGTCGTAGTGTGCCGTTATATCGTTCCTCGATAAACTCAACAGGGCTATTTACGCGAAGTCTTCGCCAACGCCATCCGAAAATATAAGCACTATATATCGTTGCTGGCACAGCTACCCAGAGCAGGGTAATTCCGACCCAGCCGTATTTATAGCATAGGGATGGATAAAATACAAATGCGGCAACACTGAAACTGGTCATCCAGAAGGAGACACCACTCAACCACCACGGGATACGATTCCCTCCTTTAAAGTAGTCTTTCAATTGTTGAATATAACGGTAGGAATAAAGGCTAACCCCTAACATAAGAGTGAAATAGAAAACGATTAATATCCAGTCTGGGAGAGATAATGATTTGCTAACAAAGTTCATGGTTCCTTCCTCCTTGGAATGGTGGTTATTCTTTTCATCCCTGGAATTATTTGAAACAGCCCAAAGAGCGAAGATATTTTACGGAATTTTCAATGGCTTCTTTTGTCTGGGCTTCGTTAAGTTCCACTCCCTTAATTCCTTCAAACTCAATGGTGATAGGGCCGTTATAATGGTGTTCTTTTAAGATTTTTAATATTTCCGGAAAATTAACTTTTCCCTGTCCTAATGCGGGGAAATTCCATGTTTCTAATTCGCCCGTATGGTCTTTAAACTCAACCGTGGCTACATAAGGTATAGATTTTTTTAGTTCTGTTACGGCATCTGTGTTCTGGTTATAGTAAGTTATATTCCCAGTATCGAAATTTACGCGGACACGGGGATGGTTAATTGCTTTCATCGTCTCAACTTGAACATCGCCATTTGTCCCTAAATCGGGGTGTGTCTCTAACACAAGGGTAACATTATATTTTTCGGCAATATCTCCAGCACGACGCAATCTCTCATATACAACTTCCTTAGGTGTTTCCTGTCGTTTCGCAGAGAGGAATAAGAAATGCACCCCCATCTGTGAACATACCTTAAACTGTTCTTCCAATTGCTGGACACAAGTGTCTTGTGTTAGGTCTGCTTCACCACGCATGACAAGTACTTTTAAGTTGTGTTCGTTTAGTTTCTTTACCATATCTGCAACCTGGTCTGCAGGTGGAACTGAAATAAATAGATATTTTACGCCGATAGATGGCAGATGTGTCCACGCACTTTCTTGATAGTTCCCATAACTTGACAGACGCACACCAATCGGCGGACAAAATTCTTCTTCTGCAAATGTAGAAATAGTTGTCATGATGAATAAAACAAAAACAATAACATATCCCCAACGCATTTCTTTTTTCCTTATATAAGTGTAATTTAAAATTTATCTTACATAAATGATATTAAAAAGACATAAAATGTTTCAATAAAAACAATAATTCATGCTCTTCCAATAAATCTATTAAAGATGGGGTCTGTCACCAGAATATAGATTCTTTGATTGCGGTTAAGAGACGCAACATGTCTTCAGGGAAAACATGTCCAATATTACCTATGCGGAATGCGTCTAATCCTGTAAGTTTACCTGGATATATTACAAATCCCTTTTCTTTGAGTAGTTGGTAGAATTTTTTATTGTGAACAACACATGGAATGTCCAGATATTCTGTGATTTTTACAATACGCTCACCGTATGCACCATTGGTAAGTACCCGTAGTTTTACTTTCCCCCTTTGTATTATTGTGCCAATAGCAGATTACACAGCAAAAGTTCCACTGCCCTGTATTAAAATTTAAACATATCCATAAATCGGCGTATTTCATCACGAATTATCTCAAAGTCAAAATCTTTGAAGGCTTCCTCAAAAGCAGATACAGGTGATATAGAGCCAAAGTCAACAGTAGTCCCTGCCCAATCACATATTATTCCTTTTAGTCCATCCCTATAAACAATTTTATTGTTGGTTTTCATAATTATTCCTTAACGATATTTGTTTTGTGTAAAAAAATAGGAAATCCATGCAGAGAATAATAAGGGATGTTAAAAGAAAAACGCAATAATCAGATTTCCATAATCAAAAGAGGCCGACAAGTCTGATTTGTTTACCGATAAAAAACTACTTTCTAATGTCTTTTTCACAAGTTTTCTGTATGGCTTTTCGCCAACCTTCTAATGCGGCTTGTCGTTGGTCTTCATTCCATTGAGGTTCAAAAATACGACTGACCCGCCACCGTTTTCGCAACTCATCTTGATTATCCCAGAAACGAGTAGCCAATCCTGCAAGGTAGGCAGCACCTAAAGCGGTGGTTTCAAGAGTAGAACCGCGGATAACGGGTTTCCCTAAAACATTGGCTTGATGTTGTAATAAGAAATTGTTTGCAGAGGCTCCACCATCGACACGAAGTTGTGTAATTTTCGTGTTTGCATCTTGTTCCATGGTAAAGACAACATCCGCAGATTGATAAGCAATGGATTCCAGAGCCGAACGGACAATATGTGCCCGTGAAGTTCCGCGCGTAATACCTGTAATAACTCCCCGTGCATGCATATCCCAATAAGGAGCACCTAATCCAACGAATGCAGGAACTAAGTAAACGCCACCTGTGTCCGGTACAGACATGGCAATTTCTTCGCTTTCCGCGGAACTTTGTATTAATTTCAATTCATCTCTCAACCATTGCACAACGGCACCGCCTACGAAAACACTTCCTTCTAAAGCGTAGGTAACTTTTCCATCTAATCCCCATGCAATTGTGGTAAGTAAACCGTGTTTTGATGGAGGTGCTTCTTGACCTGTATTCATCAATAAGAAGCAACCTGTGCCATAAGTATTTTTACATTCTCCTTCGTTGAAGGCAGTTTGCCCGAATAATGCGGATTGCTGGTCTCCGATTAATGCAGAAACAGGGATGGATTTTCCAAGCACTTCAGTTGTGCCATAAACTTTACTGCTGGGATGAATCTCCGGTAAAATCTCTCGCGGTATTTTAAGGGCGTTGAGTAGGATTTCATCCCATTCTAATGTGTGTATGTTGAATAGCAATGTTCGCGATGCGTTGGTATAGTCAGTCGCATGAATTCCTGTCAATTGATATAATAACCAACTGTCAATTGTCCCGAACAAAATTTCTCCATTCTCTGCTCGTTTTCGTAACCCTGAAACATTATCTAACATCCAGCGGATTTTTGTGCCAGAAAAATAAGCATCTAATAATAGTCCGGTTCTTTTTCGTATTTCTTCTTCCAAGCCTTCTGCACGAAGTTGTTCGCACAAATTTGCTGTTCTTCTACATTGCCAGACAATTGCAGGATGAACCGGGGCACCAGATTTTTTTTCCCATAACACAGCCGTCTCTCGTTGGTTTGTTATTCCGATACCGGCTATTTCTTCAGGCATAGCACCACATTTTTTTAATACAGCTCGTGCAGTGGCTAATTGCGTGTTCCATATCTCATACGGGTCATGTTCCACCCAGCCGGGTCGCGGATAGTATTGTTTGAATTCCTGTTGACTTACTGCAACAGCATTGCCCTCATGGTCAAATAAAATACTAC